>NZ_JASJWL010000074.1:0-22208 GCF_035019225.1 Pseudomonas sp. CCC4.1
AGATGTGTATAAGAGACAGGGACAGGGTCGGGGTCGGGGCCGCCGCCGCCGGTACAGGTGCGCTGTAGCTGGACATGCGCCTGTTGCTGCGCGAGATGCTGTGTACTTTTTCACACAGCATCTGTTTGACCTTCTCGGGGTTACGCGAGATGTCTTCAAAGTTTTTCGGCAGAAAATCCACCGCCCCGGCGTCCAGCGCATCGAGGGTCACGCGGGCACCCTCGTGGGTCAGCGAGGAGAACATCAACACCGGGGTCGGGCAGCGCTGCATGATATGGCGCACGGCAGTGATGCCATCCATCATCGGCATCTCGTAATCCATGGTGATCACGTCCGGCTTGAGCGCCAGCGCCTGATCAATCGCTTCCTTGCCGTTGGTGGCGGTGCCGATCACTTGAATCGTCGGGTCAGCCGACAGAATTTCCGAGACACGACGGCGGAAAAAACCGGAATCATCCACCACCAGGACCTTGACTACCATAAACACTCCGTTAGGCGGTACGGGGCACGAGCCCCGAGGCACCAGAATCAAATACGCCGTGATGCGTAATGCTTGAGCATGCTCGGAACATCCAGAATCAAGGCAATACGACCATCACCGGTGATGGTGGCACCCGACATGCCTGGCGTGCCCTGGAGCATCTTGCCCAAAGGCTTGATCACCACTTCTTCCTGGCCGACCAGTTGATCGACCACAAAACCGATGCGCTGGGTGCCGATCGAGAGAATCACCACATGCCCTTCGCGCTGCTCTTCGTGGGCAGCAGATGCCACCAGCCAGCGCTTGAGGTAGAACAGCGGCAGCGCCTTGTCGCGCACGATCACCACTTCCTGACCGTCGACCACATTGGTGCGCGACAGGTCGAGGTGGAAGATTTCGTTGACGTTGACCAGCGGGAAAGCAAACGCCTGATTACCCAGCATCACCATCAGGGTCGGCATAATGGCCAGGGTCAGGGGCACCTTGATGACGATTTTTGAACCACGGCCCAGGGCCGACTCGATACTCAACGAACCATTGAGCTGGGCAATCTTGGTTTTCACCACGTCCATGCCCACGCCACGCCCGGACACATCGCTGATTTCGGTCTTGGTCGAAAAACCCGGGGCAAAGATCAGGTTGTAGCAGTCGTTTTCGCTCAGGCGATCGGCCGCATCCTTGTCCATCAGGCCTTTTTTCACCGCCAGGGAACGCAGGAAATTGGCGTCCATGCCTTTGCCATCGTCAGAGATCGACAGCAGGATATGGTCGCCCTCCTGCTCGGCCGACAAAATCACCCGACCACAGCTCGGTTTGCCGGCGGCGGCGCGTTCTTCCGGGGTTTCGCAGCCGTGGTCGACGGCGTTGCGCACCAGGTGGACCAGCGGATCGGCCAGGGCCTCGACGAGGTTTTTGTCCAGGTCGGTCTCTTCGCCCACCAGCTCCAGGCTGATTTCTTTTTTCAGCTGCCGTGCCAGGTCCCGTACCAGGCGCGGGAAGCGGCCGAAAACTTTCTTGATCGGCTGCATCCGCGTTTTCATCACCGCGGTTTGCAGGTCGGCGGTGACCACGTCGAGGTTGGACAGCGCCTTGGCCATCTCCTCGTCATGACTGTTCAGGCCCAGGCGCACCAGACGGTTACGCACCAGCACCAGTTCGCCGACCATATTCATGATGTCATCGAGCCGCGCGGTATCGACGCGCACGGTGGTTTCAGCCTCGCTGGCCACCGGTTTTTCTGCAGGCGCAGCCGCGCCACGGGCCGGGCCCGGTCGTGCCGCCGCTACCGGCTTGGCCGGGGCAACTGCAGCCACCACGGCTGCCGAGTCGGCGCTGAATTTGCCTTTGCCGTGCATCTGGTCGAGCAGGGCTTCAAATTCGTGATCGCTGATCAGGTCAGGGTCGCCCGCAGGCACCACGGCAGTGACCGCAGGCTCGGCAGGAGCCGCGGTCGCGGTGTCCAGCCCATCGGTATTGAACGAACCCTTGCCATGCAATTGATCAAGCAGGGCTTCGAATTCATCGTCGGTGATTTCATTGCTGACTTCGGCGGCCACGGCGGGCGCTTCGTCGGCCACAGTGGCCACCGCCGCTTCCATCGAAAACTGGCCCTTGCCGTGCAATTGGTCGAGCAGCAATTCAAACTCGGCGTCGCTTATTTCGTCGCTGGTCGTGCTTTGTGTTGTGGCCACCGCCTCAGGCTCGGCCGCGGCCGCCTTGACCGCATCGAGGGAATCAAGCAACTGCTCGAACTCGCTGTCGGTGATATCGGTCACCGGGGCTTCAACCACCGGTTCAGGCACTGCAACAACCGCTGCTTGCACAGCAGCAGGCTCGGCCAGGCGCGCCAGGGCCGCCAGCAACTCGGGAGTCGCGGCAGTGATCGGGCTGCGCTCGCGCACTTCGCTGAACATGCCATTGACCGCATCCAGGGCCTCAAGCACCACATCCATCAGCTCCGCGTCAACGCTGCGCTCACCCTTGCGCAGGATGTCGAAGACGTTTTCGGCGATGTGACAGCACTCCACCAACTCATGGAGCTGCAGGAAGCCGGCGCCCCCTTTTACAGTGTGAAAACCGCGAAAAATGGCATTGAGCAGATCCGCATCATCCGGTCGGCTTTCCAGCTCGACCAGTTGTTCGGACAACAACTCCAGAATTTCGCCGGCTTCAACCAGGAAATCCTGAAGGATTTCTTCATCGGCGCCGAAGCTCATGTAGGTGCTCCTTGAAATAGGCTCTTCGACGCCGGGCAACAGCGCCCGCACGCCTCTTCAAGTCCTAAAAACCCAGACTGGACAACAAATCGTCAACATCATCCTGACCGGATACGACGTCATTACGTGTATCGGCATGAATCTGCGGACCTTCACCCTTGGCCTGGTTTTTTTGCAAATTATTTTCAGCGCGCAATGCATCGCGGTCGTGCTCGATCCCGGCAAAGCGATCGACCTGGCTGGCCATCAGCACCAGCTTGAGCAAATTGCTCTCCACGTCCGTGACCAGTTGCGTCACCCGCTTGATCACCTGACCGGTCAGGTCCTGGAAATCCTGAGCCAGCAAAATATCAGTCAGATTGGCGGACACGATGGTGTTTTGCGTTTCGCTGAGCGTCAAAAAACTGTCAATCCGACGCGCCAGCTCGCGAAACTCTTCGGCACCGATTTCGCGGCGCATGAAACGCCCCCAATCCGCGCTCAGTTCCTTGGCTTCCTGACCCAGGCCATTGACCAGTGGCGTGCTGTTTTCCACCAGGTCCATGGTCCGGTTGGCCGCCGCTTCCGTGAGTTTCACAACATAAGCCAAACGTTCGGTGGCATCCGTGATCTGCGACACCTCTTCGGCTTGCGGCATGCCTGGATCAATATGGAAATTGACAATGGCGCTGTGCAGTTCGCGGGTCAGCTTGCCGACTTCACGATACAGCCCGCGGTCACGGGTCTGGTTGAGCTCGTGAATCAACTGCACGGCATCGCCAAACTGGCCTCGTTCAAGGCTTTCGACCAATTCGTGGGCATGTTTTTTCAGGGTCGATTCAAAATCGGCCTGTGTGCAATCTTTATGCTCCATAGTGCCCCCAAGGCAACCGCTCAACCGATGCGTTCAAAGATCTTTTCGATTTTGTCTTTGAGTGCGATAGCGGTGAACGGCTTGACTACATATCCATTAACACCGGCCTGGGCCGCTTCGATAATCTGCTCGCGCTTGGCCTCGGCGGTCACCATCAGCACCGGCAAGTGCTTGAGTTTTTCGTCGGCACGCACATGGCGCAGCAACTCGATGCCGGTCATGCCCGGCATGTTCCAGTCCGTCACCAGAAAGTCGATGTGCCCCAGGTTGAGGATCGGTAACGCGGTGGTGCCGTCGTCCGCCTCGACCGTGTTGGTGAACCCCAGGTCACGCAACAGGTTTTTAATGATCCGCCGCATCGTTGAAAAGTCATCAACGATGAGGATTTTCATGTTCTTGTCCAATTCGACCTCCAAGCAGTCTTTAACGCACCCATGTGCAGGGCACGCCATTCAATCAATTCGTTTTCAAACACGCCTAATCGACTGTGGGAGCGGGCTTGCCCGCGATGGGGTCGACGCGGTCTGTCTGATTCACCGTGTCGATCCCATCGCGGGCAAGCCCGCTCCCACAGGTATCAAGGGCCCTAGTGCGCGCGCCACTGCCCCAGGCGAGCCCGCAAGCGTGCCGCGCACTGGCTGTGCAGCTGGCTGACCCGGGACTCGCTGACCCCCAGCACTTCGCCGATTTCCTTGAGGTTCAGTTCTTCGTCGTAGTACAGCGCCAGCACCAACCGTTCACGCTCGGGCAAATGGGCGATCGCATCGGCCAGCGCGGCCTGAAAGCGTTCATCTTCAAGGTCGCGCGACGGCTCCGTGTGGGCACTCGCGCCATCTTCATGCAACCCTTCGTGTTCGCCGTCCTGCAACAGATCGTCGAAACTGAACAGGCGGCTGCCCAGGGTGTCATTCAAGATGGCGTAATAATCATCAAGGCTTAACTGGAGTTCGGCCGCAACTTCATGATCTTTAGCGTCACAACCGGTTTTTGCTTCAATTACCCGAATGGCGTCACTGACCATGCGGGTATTGCGGTGTACCGAACGCGGTGCCCAGTCGCCCTTGCGCACTTCATCGAGCATCGCGCCACGGATACGGATGCCGGCATAGGTCTCGAAACTCGCGCCCTTGCTGGCGTCGTATTTGCCCGAAACTTCGAGCAGGCCGATCATCCCGGCCTGGATCAGGTCATCCACCTGCACGCTGGCCGGCAAACGCGCCAGCAGGTGGTAGGCAATGCGCTTGACCAGGGGCGCGTAGCGCTCGATCAGCTCGTACTGGCTGTCACGGGATGACTTGCTGTACATGCGATAACCGCTGGCCGTCATTAAAAGCGCCCCCCTGCCTGCTGCACCAGGCGTTCGACAAAGAACTCAAGATGCCCCCTCGGGTTGGCTGGCAACGGCCAGGTGTCAACTTTTTGCGCGATGGCCTTGAACGCCAGCGAGCACTTGGAGCGCGGAAACGCTTCGTAGACGGCGCGCTGTTTTTGCACGGCCTTGCGCACGCATTCGTCGTAAGGCACGGCGCCCACATATTGCAGGGCCACATCGAGGAAACGGTCGGTAACCTTGGTCAGCTTGGCGAACAGATTGCGCCCTTCCTGCGGGCTTTGCGCCATATTGGCCAGCACGCGGAAGCGGTTCATGCCGTAATCGCGGTTGAGCAACTTGATCAACGCATAGGCGTCGGTGATCGAGGTCGGCTCGTCGCACACCACCAGCAGCACTTCCTGGGCTGCGCGGACAAAGCTGACCACCGACTCGCCAATCCCGGCGGCGGTGTCGATCACCAGCACATCGAGGTTGTCGCCCAGGTCGCTGAAGGCCTGGATCAGACCGGCATGCTGCGCCGGGCTCAGGTGCACCATGCTCTGGGTGCCCGAGGCCGCCGGCACGATGCGGATCCCGCCGGGCCCCTGGAGCAATACGTCGCGCAGCTCGCAACGCCCCTCGACCACATCGGCCAGGGTGAATTTTGGGGTCAAGCCCAGCAAAACATCGACGTTCGCCAGCCCAAGGTCCGCGTCCATCAACAGAACGCGCCTGCCCAGCTCGGCCAATGCGATGGACAAGTTGACTGACACGTTAGTTTTACCGACGCCACCCTTGCCGCCGGTCACTGCGATCACCTGTACGGGATGCATGCTGCCCATGATCTTTCTTTACCTTGTCTTACTTAGACGCGGCTACATGCGTTGGCTGCTCGTTCCCCTGCGGAACAAAACCTTCAGACCAGCCGATGTAGGTACATTTCAACGTAATCTTGACTACCTCAGCCGACCCGCTTGGGTGGGCTGTGGTAGATATCAGCGAACATATCGGCCATGGCCTCTTCGCTGGGTTCTTCCTGCATTTGCACACTCACTGCGCGGCTCACCAGCTGGTGACGCCGCGGCAGATGAAGATCGTCCGGGATCCGCGGGCCGTCGGTGAGGTAAGCCACCGGCAGCTCGTGACTGATCGCCAGGCTCAACACTTCGCCCAGGCTCGCGGTTTCATCCAGTTTGGTGAGGATGCAACCGGCCAGCCCGCAACGCTTGTAACTGAGGTAAGCGGCCGTCAGCACCTGCTTCTGGCTGGTAGTGGCCAACACCAGATAATTCCTGGCCTTGATTCCGCGCCCCGCCAGGCTTTCGAGCTGCAGGCGCAACGCCGGGTCGCTGGCTTGCAGGCCCGCGGTATCGACCAGCACCACGCGCTTGCGCACCAGCGGTTCAAGGGTCTGGCCCAGCGACTGGCCGGGGGCAACATGGGTTACCGGCACATTCAAGATGCGCCCCAGGGTCTTGAGTTGTTCCTGGGCGCCAATACGGAAACTGTCCATGCTCACCAGGGCGATATTCTGCGCGCCGTACTTGAGCACATAACGGGCCGCCAGCTTGGCCAGGGTGGTGGTTTTACCCATCCCGGCGGGCCCCACCATGGCGATTACGCCACCCTCTTCCAGCGGCTCCAGCTCCGGCGTGGCAATCATCCGCGCCAGGTGCGCCAGCAACATCCGCCACGCCTGGCGTGGCTCTTCGATACCGGCCACCTGCGCCAGCAGATCACGGGACAACGGCCCGGACAAACCGATGCGCTGCAAACGGCGCCACAAGTTGGCCTGCGCGGGCTTGGCGTCCTGCAACTGGCTCCAGGCCAGCGAGCCCAGTTGCACTTCCAGCAACTCGCGCAAACCGTTGAGTTCATGGCGCATATTGTCGAATGCACGCTGATCGATCGTCGGTGCCGCGGGCGCCGGCGCAGGGCGCGGCGGTTCTTCAAGGGTCGGCTCAATCAATGGCTCGGCAGCCGTGAGCGGCAAACCGGCAAACAGCTGGCGGTTATCGCCGGCCTCGCCTTCACCGCGCAAGCTCAACTCGGCCTGGGCCGAAACAATCCGCGACTGGGTCTTGCGCAGCTCTTCTTCCAGCTCAATGTTCGGCACCCGGGGTGCCAGCGCGGACAGCTTGTAGTCCAGGGCCGCGGTCAACTCAACGCCCCCGGCAATCCGGCGGTTGCCAATAATGGCGGCGTCAGCCCCCAACTCATCACGAATCAGCTTCATGGCCTGACGCATATCGGCGGCGAAAAATCGCTTCACTTGCATAAACCAAACCCTCAGCCGTTAGGGCCTACTGTCGCAACGATCGTGACCTGCTTGTTGTCAGGGATTTCCTGGTAAGCCAGTACATGCAGGTTGGGCACCGCCAGACGGCCAAAGCGCGACAGCATCGCGCGTACCGGGCCTGCCACCAACAAGATGACCGGATTGCCTTGCATCTCCTGACGCTGAGCAGCGTCGATCAACGAGCGCTGGAGCTTCTCTGCCATGCTGGGCTCCAGCAAAACGCCCTCTTCCTGGCCTTGTCCGGCCTTCTGCAAACTATTGAGCAATATTTGTTCCAACCTGGGCTCCAGGGTGATAACAGGCAGCTCGGAGTCAACGCCTACAATGCTTTGCACGATGGCACGAGACAAGCCCACGCGTACGGCGGCAACCAAAGCGGCAGTATCTTGACTCTTATGAGCATTGTTGGCGACGGCTTCGGCAATACTGCGGATATCCCGCACTGGCACCTGTTCGGCCAACAAGGCCTGCAGCACCTTGAGCAATTGCGACAGGCTCAACACCCCCGGCACCAGTTCTTCGGCCAGTTTGGGCGAGGACTTGGCCAGCAGCTGCATCAACTGCTGAACTTCTTCATGGCCAATCAACTCATGGGAGTGTTTGTACAGGATCTGGTTAAGGTGCGTTGCCACTACGGTACTGGCGTCCACTACGGTATAGCCCAGTGACTGCGCCTGGCTGCGCTGGCTGACCTCGATCCACACCGCTTCCAGACCAAAGGCCGGGTCTTTGGTGGTAATCCCGTTAAGCGTGCCAAATACCTGCCCCGGATTGATCGCCATCTCGCGGTCCGGATAGATTTCGGCCTCCGCCAGAATCACTCCCATCAGGGTCAGGCGATAGGCGCTGGGGGCCAGATCGAGATTGTCACGGATATGCACGGTGGGCATCAGAAAGCCCAGGTCCTGGGACAGCTTCTTGCGCACCCCCTTGATCCGCGCCAGTAACTGGCCACCCTGGTTGCGATCCACCAACGGGATCAGGCGATAACCGACCTCAAGCCCGATCATGTCGATGGGGGTAACGTCATCCCAGCCCAGCTCCTTGGTTTCCTGGGCGCGGGCTGGAGAAGGCAGCAGCTCCTGCTGGCGCTTGACCTCTGCCAGGGCCTGGACCTTGACCACGTTCTGTTTTTTCCACATCAGGTACGCCGCACCACCGGCGACTGCAGCCAGGCTCAGGAAGGAGAAATGCGGCATGCCGGGCACGATGCCCATGATGGCCATGATGCCTGCCGAGACAGCCAGCGCCTTGGGTGAGGTAAACATCTGCCGGTTGATCTGCTTGCCCATGTCTTCGGAGCCCGAAGCACGGGTCACCATGATCGCGGCAGCCGTGGACAGCAACAGGGACGGCAATTGCGCCACCAAACCGTCACCGATGGTGAGCAAGGCGTACACCTTGCCGGCTTCGCTGAAGCTCATGCCGTGCTGGAAAATCCCAACTGCCATGCCGCCGATCAGGTTGATAAACAGGATCAACAGACCGGCGATGGCATCACCGCGCACGAATTTGCTGGCACCGTCCATCGAGCCATAGAACTCGGCTTCCTGGGCGACTTCCTGACGGCGCATCTTGGCCTGATTCTGGTCGATAAGGCCGGCATTCAGGTCGGCGTCAATGGCCATCTGCTTGCCGGGCATGGCGTCGAGGGTGAAGCGCGCACTCACTTCCGAGATGCGCCCGGCGCCCTTGGTCACGACCACGAAGTTGATGATCATCAGGATCGCAAACACCACGATGCCCACCACGTAGTTGCCGCCGATCACCACCTCGCCGAAGGCCTGGATCACCTTGCCCGCGGCGGCGTGGCCTTCCTGACCGTGGAGCATCACCACCCGCGTGGAGGCCACGTTGAGCGCCAGCCGCATCAGCGTGGCCACCAGCAGGATGGTGGGGAACACGGCAAAATCCAGCGGCCGCAAGGCGTAGACGCACACCAGCAACACCACGATGGACAGCGCGATATTGAAGGTAAAAAACACATCCAGCAAAAAGGCGGGGATCGGCAACATCATCATTGCCAGCATCACCAGCAACAACAGCGGCACACCCAACTGTCCCTGACCCAGGCCGGCCAGACCGCTGCGAGCGGTGTTGATTAACTGAGAGCGATCCAATGACATTGCGGCAAACCTTTAGCAAACTTTTGACGCCATATGCGCCTTGGAGCCTGCCACTGCAAGAAACCTTCCAACTTTGGCAAATGGCCATATGGAAGGCTTGCAGGGTGTGCGAATCCTTGTAGTGCCGATGAGCGCAGCAGGGCTGAAACCAGGAAAAAACGCCGTTCATTGCCAATAAGGGAGAATCCTTCCCCCTTGTGCTGTTGCAGCTTTTATTTTGCAGCCGATGGGATGGCTCTTACTTGGCGAGTCAAGGAAACTCCACCACAAGAGTACCGCTCCCAGCAAAAGGGCCGGCAGGTGGAAAAGTGCCACGTTTACGAAAAAGAGAAAAAGTATATTCCTCCGTTGTTTCACCGTTGATCAAATAGACATAATAACTGAGCCCGGAAGACGGTAAAATAATTGCATCATCACTTTTACGAATCATGGCGATGGCTATATCAGGCTTGCCCGATACAAAACCTTCAGCACTGAATATAGAAGGCGTTGCCACCAGTTTAAGCCTGGCGCTTTGAAGAGCCCTGTCACACACAAATTTTACGCCGACCGTTTTCCGGGCAAGTGAAGTGCTCGCACTTATTCCGATGGCCGCGGGATCCACAGAACCAAAATCAACATTAACGGGCCTGTTATCATTGATAGCACACTCCGCTGGAACAGGTGGTGTTGTGTCCAAACTGTTGCGTGCCCTGATTTGAACGTACATCGAAAATGGCGCATACGAAGCATGGGTGAAATTATACAGCTTGAAAAAATGAAAGTTACCGATCACATCACCCGCGTCAATTTTAATGTTCAAGCCTGGACTTGAAGAAAGTTTGAGATACATACCAAGCCAGAAAAAATAGTTAGGTCCACCTCTAGAGCCTTCGGCAAGGTACCTGCCAGGCCCCAAAGGCCAAGGGTATTCGTTCCCGCCAACAATCATCCCGGAGGAGAAAGCAGAAAATTTTGGAGCCTGATTAAACGTATCAGAGGTTGAAGCTATCCACTCCCGATAACTAAGAGGAAACGTCACCGGGAAATTATGCCTGCACACGGTCGGCACAGCACTTTTCATAGTAACCCTGCTATTTTCCGCATCCAGTTTTACGTCAGTGTAGATAATAAGAGTTTCTGCTCTCATATCCCTCCAGACCCGGTCATCCGTTTGGCAATGAACAGCAAAAGCAACTTGTGCAAACAGCCAAAAAAATACGCCAGCAAAACACCTCATAATATTCACGACTTTTGATCCTGTATGTAGTTTTACCTCGACACGCGTCTTGGGGGCATCCAGCGCAAATATAAACACCGCCACAAATCCATCCAGATCAGGTTAAGAGTCCAAGTCAACAACTATAGTATTTTCCACACCAAAGGTGATCAATGATACGCAGTGCAAACACGTCAGTTTATTGTCGGTGCCTCATCTGCCTTTACTTCTCAGCGCAGTGATATGACTATCGTTGCGGAAGCCGAAAAAGCTCCTCCCGCAAGAGTGCTACCCGGTTTTGCCACCAGCACCGCTTCCATTTGAGGCAAAGTTGGGTATGTAAAATTAACGGGACTGTTAAGGGACCAGGTTGCACCCCCCACCAGGAACTTGATCCCGAGATTACTTTTACTGGTCATCAACAACGCGCGATCAAAACTGGCTCCACCCCCCTGCAACTCTATTGTCATGTCATTGGTTGGCTGCGGCCCGCACGTCACTGTATAAGGCACCTGCTTGCGATAATTGACCCCATCGATCTGTGCAGCTACCAGATTGCTGCCGAAAGGGACAGTGAGCGTGTTGTTGCCATTAACAATGCAAGGCGCAGGCGCAAGGATTACCCCACTCACATTCACGGCCACCTCCGAGGTACGCGCCGTAACACTCTGGCCAAGAGACAGACACAGACAATAGCAAGTGATTGCAAAACGCGAAGTTACCGACCTGATCATCGTTGCGCCCTCACTCATAAATAAGCCTGAAATCAACCCGGGCCCGAAACGCGCCATTGCTCAGTGCTGTGGCAGTGCGCGTGGGTTGCACCTGCCACGTCAGGGTGTCGCTGCCATGCGCCAGAAACAAAGGCTCTCCACGAGCGCCCAAACGCACATCCCGGCCAAGGGCATCGGTCAGGCGCAGGCCCATGCCGGTGACACCCTGAACTTTGACCAAACGCGGATCATCCTTATCGGAAGGCGCCAGAAAAGCGACGGACACCACCGGCTGATAGGCACTCCACACCAGATTGCCCGTGCGCTCATTCAGGAGGCTGCCGGATGCGCGCATGCAATCGACAAAGCGCAACTGCAAAACCACGGGCGATGCCATATCGCCCGGGCGCATCAATTGGCTGCGGGGCACATTTCCAAGGTCCACGGCCTGGTCTGCCGAGGCCATGTCCAGGACGCAAGGGGAATTGATCAGTGAGCCCGAAATATCCAGAACTCCATTCATCCCTTGAATCTCGGCCTGGCCCTGAGCGGCATGCAGCGTCAGCAACAAGGCACTCAGGGCCGTCACCGTACAAGGTTTCATGACGCCTCTTCTGAGGCGCGCACTAGTCATCGGTCGTAGACACATTTGCGTCCACCTTGCAGGTGTTGCCAGTGCAACTGAACGCCAGTGCCGGGCGGCCGCCGTAATCATTTACATAGGTCAGCCAGGGTTTACTACCCAGTGCCGCCGCACTCACGCCCAGCTTGAGCGTGCCTTTTGGCGGCACCATCAGCGGCTCAAAACCGGGAGAGGTTTTGCCCTCTTTGCTGCTGCGGACATCGATCAGCGTGATGTAGTACGGGGTAGGATTATTGACTTGAAAGTCATCGGCCTCACGGGTCAGGATCAGTTGTTTCTGCCAGGGGTCCGAGCGTTCCTGCTGGCTCGGCACTATCGAAGCCGGACGATAAAAAAGCTTGATGCGGGTCTGCAGGGCGATCTGCAGGCTGTTGGCCTTGTCGCTACGGGGCGGAATTTCGCGCAAATTGAAGTAATAGACGGTCTCCCGGTCCTGGGGCAGCGACTTGACCGCAGGTAACGCCTGAACTTTCACCTGGCTTTTTTTACCGGGCTCCAGGCGCTGGACCGGTGGCAACACGATCAGCGGCGAGGTGATCTTGTTGCCTTGCTCATCCTCGATCCAGCCCTGGGCCAGGTAAGGCAACTGGGTGTTGTTGTTGGTGATGGTCATGCTGGCGGCATCCTTGCTGCCATCAAACACGACCCGGGTTCGATCAAGACCAATGGCGGCATTGACGTTGCCGGTCTGCGACAGCATCAGGAGGACAAGCGACGAGTACGCGCAACTGAACGTTTTAATTTTCATGACTTTTTCTCGCTATCAACAATCCTGCCCAGAGAGGCTGACGCGGGCATGGTCTTGTCCGCTGCGACCCCCTGGCAGGACAGACTGAGGGTGGAAGCCAACCCGTCGACCGGTAAATCTTCAGGCAATACAAAGGTGCAACGCTCGGCACCACCCCAACTGACTATCATCCGCCCACCGGGCTGAATACCACTGAGGTAGACGCTGCCAGCATCATTGACGATGCCGGTGCCCTGCTGTTTTTCGTTTTTCACCATGGCGCCGAACGGCGGCACGCTGCCATCAGGCAGGCTCAACACAGCCATGGCCTTGAGCCCGGCAATCACCTCCAGCGTGCGATAACCGATGGCGCCCTCTGTCAGGGTCAACTGGGTCATGGACTCTGTCGCCTCCACATCGGCCGGCAAGCTTTCCAGATCGACACTGGCCGCAGTGCGCGTAAAGCTGCCGACATCCGAGACAACTGCCTTGCCGAAGGCATTGCTGCGCGTCGGGCTGCCATAGCCCCGAATCGGCACGCCAGGTACTCCACCGGTATCGATCATCAACCGGGTACCGCCCGTACCCGCAGTTCGATGCCCTGCGCCACCGTATGGCGTCAGTGTGCCGCCACCACGAGCAGACAGGGTGAGGCTGTTGTAGCTGTTCTCTTGCAGGGCAGCGCTGACGGAGACATCCGCCTGATCACCGGCATGGTTCAGGTACCCGCTAACCGAGGTGTTGCTTGCCGACAGTTGATAGCTGTTGCGCTGATCGAGCCGGTCACTGTAGTTCGTGGAATAGTTATTTTGGCCCTGAGAGCTACTGTTGACGCTGCTGGTGAGCGTCCCGGAGCGACCCATCGGCAGGCTGACTGACAGGTACATACCGGTGTGGTTGCTGGAGATGCCACTGTGCTGGTTTTTCTCCTGATTACGGAAAGCGTTCAGGGAAAGGCTCATGTTTCTTATCGAGCCCACACTGAAATAGCGCGCCAGGGACAAGTTCCATCGCTCACTGCTCGGACGATCCCAATAGGACTGGTTGCTGTAGCTCAGATAAGCGGTAAGCCCCATATCCCGAAACTGCTTGTTGACTGTCGCAGTGTAAAGCGACTTGCTGCCCCCCACCGGACCACCGTAATGGCGCGCATTCAGGTACTCGCTCATGCTCATGTAGTTTTTTTGGGAAAAACGGTAACCCGCAAAGGTGACCTGACTGTCGTACTGGTCGAAGTTTTTCGAATAGCTCAACTGAAAGGAGTCGCCTGACAAGGACGTGCCCTGCAGCTTGGCGCTGGCCCGGGTCACATCGAATGAGATCGCTCCCAAGGCCAGCAGGTCGCGCCCCACCCCGACAGAAAGCGCCGTGTAATTATTGTCACTGAGACCACCGCCATACAGGGACCAGCCATTGCTTACGCCCCAGGAGAATTCGCCTGCACCGAAGACGTCGCCCTGCCCTCCGTTGTGAAGAGAAGACGGTCGACCGCTGGCCAGTTTGTAACGCACAGTGCCGGGACGCGTCAGGTAGGGAATGTTGGCCGACTCAACCTGGAAGGTGGTGACGCTGCCGTCCTGCTCTTCGACGCGCACCTCCAGGGTCCCGGTTACGGCATCATTCAGATCCCGAATACGAAAAGGGCCCGCCGCAACCAGCGCTTCATAAAGCACACGGCCTTGCTGGCTGATAATGACCCTGGCATTGGTTTTGGCAACGCCGACAACTTCCGGTGCATAGCCACGCAAATTGGGCGGCAACTGGTTGTCATCCGAGTTGAGTGCAACGCCGGTAAAACGGAAGCTGTCGAACACGCTCGAATACAGGTAGTTTTCTCCCAGAGTCAGACGCGCCTGCATGGCAGGCAGCGCTCGATAGGCATAAAAGCGGCTCCACTCCAGCCGTCGCGCACGACTGTAGCTTTCGTCTTCGATACGGCCCTGCCAGTCTGCACGCAAGCGCCATGGGCCCGCGTTTGCGCCGAACGTGCCATTGCCGCTCAAGTCGGTTTGACGAGCTGAGCCCTTCCGCCCGCTGGACTTGGCCGTGAGGTTGTAATCCATCAGAACGCCCGGCACGCCGTTGTCCCACCGGGAAGGCGGATCCCAGTTCCGGGCGTTGTATTCCAGATAGGCTTGCGGCACGGAAATATGCAGGCTAGAGGTCGCCAGATCGCCACTGACTTCCATGCCCGCCAGGCTATTGATATGCAGGCACTCGCCGCTCTTCCACCAGCCGAGCCGAGCTTGCATTTCAGGCTTGAGCCCCAGTTGCTCAACCAGCTCGGTCGACAGGCAGGCCTGGCTACCTTTGGGGTCATCGTCAGGAGGGTAAAAAGCTATGCGCTGCTCAGGCAGCCATTGCGAGTTGACCTGCACCTGCAGCGGATAAACGCCAGGCAAGATAAAACCGCTGCGAGAAAATTGGGACAAGTCGATATTGGTACGATCGCTGAGGTCCAGAATATCGGTATTGAACTGAATCTCATCCCCGGCCCATACCTCAGCGCCCAGCGACATCAATCCGCTCAACACGCCGGTGCGCAGTATCGTTTGGGCGGCTGAGAGATCCCGCCCGGTAAACAGCCCGTACATTCAGAAATACTCCAGGCGGAAACGCACCGCAGTTCGGTGAGAACCAACCGCCACAGGACGACCATTGCCAACCAGTTGAAGGGTGTAATGCAGCTCCTGGTCCGCTCCGGTCAGAGGCGCCAGGGGCATGGGTACTCCCGGGATGCTTTCCTGCCCTTGGGTATCGGCAATACGCAGGGCCAACCCCCGGGCCGTTCCGCCAATGGCAAACAAGCGCCCGCTGGCATCCGCCAGGCCATCAAACGTCACCCTTACATGCTGCCAGTCAGGCAAGTAACTGCCTGGACGAAAAGAGTCAGGCCTGGCCAATGAGCATTTAATTAAACGCAATGTGAATATCACTGGCAAAGACTGACCCTGACGAATAAGTTGCCCCATGGGCAAAGGGTCGAATTCAACGAGTTGATAAGCGCTACTCGCATCAAGTGCACACGCAGAATCAACAATTTGCCCTTCAAGTGTTACGCGCCCACCCCCCTGACTTGCTAGTGCAGTACACACACCGAAACCCAACGTTATAAACACAAAGAACGAGGTAACCACTACTGAAATCGAGAGTGCTTTCACAGGAAACTCCCACCTGCAATTGCCCTGCTGTCGAACTTCCTACAACAGGGCAACCGGACAGCCTACTGATATGCCAGCGCGAAGTTCGTAACAGCAGTAAAAGTACCTGTACCTACAGTAGTGGTTGTAGATGTTTGACCTTTCAACTGAGCACCAAAGGTCAGCGTATTGCTACCCGCCGTAATACCTTTCGGGCGGGTTGCAGTACCCAGCGTTATGGCGGTGCCGTCGAACTCGGTCAGAAGGATGCCCGCACCGGCAACGCCGTTCAGGGCCAATGCTCCTGGCACTGCTGTCGCCCCCGTACCGGTAAAGGTGGCCTTGACTGTATTGTCGGTGAGACCGGTCAATGAACAACCGGTCAACTCGATGTTGAAATATTGCTTGGTACCGATGCCACCATTATTCAGCTGAGATTTGGACACCGAACCCAGCGGAACAGGTTGATCCACACTTTCAGGTGTAATGGAGCAGGCCGACTCCAAAATTTCACCGCTAAACGTGACAGTACCCGATCCTGCTCCCGCAGCACTGGCAACTGATGCCGAACAAGCCAGCAACACCATAGACGCCAAAGCAGACTTGGCAGACTTCAATGCAATACCCATCAAACACCCCCTACAAAAATGCATTACAACAATTGTTTAAAAAGCTGAAGATTTAGTTTAAGTTTAAATCCCGACACTTATTCATACCCCAAGGGAATAAAAGCGAAAGCCATTAGCTGGCTTTTACCCATCCCCACACACCGAAGTAAGAAGCAACTAAACTAACAGCTAACTTTCAAACAAGAAGTAAGGCACTTCCAACTGTCTTGTAGGATCCCACCTAATACAAGATAGATATATAACACCGCACTAGCAGAGATTATTTGACGGAGGCGAATTTAAAAGTAACTACTCGACGCAAAATACCTGCACTCCACCCCGTCAACTGACACGCTACTCGTCACGGCGCAAATCCGCCGGGATCGGCAAGTCCTTGAGGGGGTCCGGGCGCTTGCCCTTGCCGGCCTGGTACTGACGGATCTGGTAGACGTAGGCCAGCACCTGGGCCACGGCCAGGTACAAGCCGGCGGGGATTTCCTGCTCCAGCTCCGTGGAGTAATAGATCGACCGCGCCAGCGCCGGCGACTCCAGCAGCAGGATGTTGTGCTTGGTACCGATCTCGCGAATTTTCAGCGCCAGGAAGTCACTGCCCTTGGCCAGCAACATCGGCGCTCCGCCCTTCTCCGGGTCGTACTTGAGGGCCACGGCGTAGTGGGTCGGGTTGGTGATTATGACGTCGGCATCCGGGATCGCCGCCATCATGCGCCGCTGGGACATTTCACGCTGCACCTGACGTATGCGCTGCTTGACCTCCGGGCGCCCTTCCTGATCCTTGTGCTCGTCGCGTACTTCCTGCTTGGTCATCAGCAATTTCTGATGGCTTTCCCATAGTTGTACCGGTACGTCCACCGCAGCGATCAGGATCAATCCGCAGGCCATCCACAACGCACTCCAACCCACCACTTGCAGGCTGTGGATCACTGCCAGTTCCAGCGGCTCATGGGCGATGCGCAGCAGGTCATCGATGTCGGACTTCAACACCAGCAAGGCCACGATCAGGATGATAAAGAATTTGGCCAGGGCCTTGAGCAGCTCCACCAACGCCTTGGCCGAGAACATGCGCTTGATCCCGGCGGCGGGGTTCATGCGGCTGAATTTGGGCGCCAGGCTGCCCGCAGCAAAGAGCCAGCCGCCAAGGGATATCGGGCCGACCAGGGCCGCGATCAACAACGTGATCAGTACTGGCTGCACCGCGATCAAGGCGATTTTCCCTGAATGCAGCAGAAACGCGCCCATGGAATCCGGATTAAGCAGCACTTCGCGGCTCAAGCTGAAGTTGTAACGCATCAGCTCCATCAAATCCTGCGCCAGCGCACCGCCAAAAATCAGCAAGCCCGCCGAACCAGCCAGCATGATGGCCAGGGTGTTCAGCTCTTTGGAACGTGCAATTTCACCCTTTTCCCTGGAGTCCTTTTTTCGTTTCTCCGTGGGGTCTTCTGTTTTATCGGCGCCACTCTCGCTTTCGGCCATGGCTATCTGGCCTGCGCAAGATCACGTAAAAACTGCAGGGCCTCAGAGGCCAGCGGTTGATACTGGTTGAGAATGTCCGCCATGCTGATCCACAGGATCACCATGCCCAGCACCAGGGTCAGCGGAAAACCGATGGCAAAGATATTCAGTTGCGGCGCGGCCCGGGTCATTACGCCGAAGGCAATGTTGACCACCAGCAGCGCAGTGATCGCCGGCAGTACCAGAAGCAACGCCGCACCCAGCACCCAGCCGAGTTTATTGGCGATTTCCCAGTAGTGGTTGGGCAACAAGCCACCGCCCACCGGCAAGGTGGTGAAGCTCTCGGTCAACACTTCAAATACAACCAGATGGCCATTCATGGACAAAAACAGCAAGGTCACCAGCATGGTGAAAAACTGCCCGATTACTGCCACGTTGACCCCGTTGGCCGGGTCGACCATGGACGCAAAGCCCATGCCCATCTGGATCGCGACAATTTGCCCGGCGACCACGAACGCATGAAAAAACAGCTGCAATGCAAACCCCAGTAACGCACCGATGACGATTTGCTCGGCAATCAGCATCAGGCCACTGAGATCCAGCGGGTTGACGGCGGGCAACGGCGGCAGGCTGGGCATGATTGCCAGGGTAATCGCCAGGGACAAAAACAACTTGATGCGTTTGGGCACCAGGGTGGTGCCGATGATCGGCATGGTGGTCAGCAGCGCGCCCACCCGGAACAGCGGCAGCATAAAGCTGGCGACCCAGGTACTGATCTGCGCGTCTGTCAGGGCGAGCAGCGACATTTAGCCGATCAACTGCGGAATGCTGCCGTACAACTGCAGGATGTATTCCATAAAGGTCTGCACCAGCCACGGCCCGGCCACGATAAGAGTGACCAGCATCACCAGCAAGCGCGGGAGGAAGCTCAGGGTCTGTTCGTTGATCTGGGTCGCGGCCTGGAACATCGCCACCAGCAACCCCACCAGCAAGCTGGGTATTACCAGCACGGCAACCATCAGGGTGGTCAGCCACAACGCACTGCGAAACAGGTCTACCGCGACTTCTGGGGTCATGGGGTCAAACTCCGCCGAAACTGCTGGCCAGGGTGCCGATAATCAGCGCCCAGCCATCCACCAGTACAAACAGCATGATTTTAAACGGCAACGAGATGATCAGTGGCGAGAGCATCATCATGCCCATGGCCATCAGCACACTGGCCACTACCAGGTCGATAATCAGAAACGGAATAAAGATCATAAAACCGATCTGGAAGGCGGTTTTAAGCTCCGAGGTGACAAACGCCGGCACCAGAATGGTCAGGGGTGCGGCATCCGGGGTGGCGATATCGGTACGTTTGGACAGGCGCATAAACAGCTCAAGGTCGCTGCTGCGGGTTTGCGCCAGCATAAAGTCCTTGATCGGCACTTCAGCCTTGAGGATCGCATCCTGGGCCGAGAGCTTTTCGGCCAGATAGGGCTGCAAGGCGTCGTTGTTTACCCGATCGAAAACCGGCGCCATGATAAACAGGGTCAAAAACAGCGCCATGCCGGTAAGGATCTGGTTCGATGGGGTTTGTTGCAAGCCCAGGGCCTGGCGCAGGATCGAAAACACAATGATGATCCGCGTAAAGCTGGTCATCAACATGACAAATGCCGGAATAAAGCTCAGCGCAGTCATGATCAGCAGGATTTGCAGGCTGACCGAGTATTCCTGCTGGCCATTGGCCCCGGTGCCCAGGGTTATCGCCGGAATCGACAACGGGTCAGCCCCGAATGCCAATGGCGCGGCCAGTGCCAACAACAGCGCGACTACAAAACGCATCAAGGCTTGTCCTTTTGCTGACCGAGTATTTCCATCAGGCGCTTGGCAAACTCGGGGGTGGCCGGTTGCGCACTACCCGGCACCTGCACCGGCTCCTTGAGCACATGCAGCGGGGTGATCCGGCCCGGCGTAAGACCGAGCAGGATCTGTTCATTGCCCACCTGCACCAGCACCAGCCGGTCCCGCGCGCCCAGGGCCCGGGAGCTGATCAGTTCGATCACCTGGCCCTGGCGCGGGCCCGCCTGCTGTACACGGCGCAGCAACCAGGCCAGGGCAAAAATCAGCCCCAGCACCAGCAGCAGACCCAGTACCAGCTGGGTCAACTGCCCGCCAACACTGGCGCCAGCCACCGGAACCGCTGCGGTCGCAACCACCGGCTCGGCCGCCAGCACACTCAAGGGCAAGCCCAGTAAACCGCCAAGTAGCCGTTTCATTCAGCGCAGCTTCTTGATGCGTTCACTTGGGCTGATCACGTCGGTCAGGCGGATGCCGAACTTCTCGTTGACCACCACCACTTCACCGTGGGCAATCAGGGTGCCGTTGACCAGCACATCCAGTGGTTCGCCTGCCAGACGGTCCAGCTCGATCACCGAGCCCTGATTGAGTTGCAGCAGGTTGCGGATATTGATGTCGGTACTTCCCACTTCCATGGAGATCGACACCGGAATATCCAGAATCACGTCGAGGTTGGGGCCATCCAGGGTCACCGGCTGGTTGTTGCGCGGCACACTGCCGAATTCTTCCATCGGCAGTCGGCTGGAAGAGGGCTTGGTTGCCGCATCGGCCGCCAGTAGCGCATCGATATCGGCCTGGCCAACATCGCCGGTTTCTTCCAGCGCAGCTGCCCATTCATCAGCCAGCGCCTGGTCTGCAGCGGTTGTATCGTGTTCGTTAGCCATGGGGGTGTCCTCGGCGGGCATTCAATCATTAGCACAGCAAATTCTTGTGGCCAGGCGCCTAGCGCCGACCGATGGGCTCAACCACTTGCAAGGCCAGATTGCCTTTGTGCGAGCCCAGTTTGACCTTGAATGACGGCACGCCATTGGCGCGCATCACCAGTTCATCCTCCAGCTCGATGGGGATCACGTCGCCGGGCTGCATATGCAAAATATCGCGCAGGCGTAACTGGCGGCGGGCCACGGTGGCGCTCAGCGGCACACTGACGTCGAGCACGTCTTCGCGCAGGGCCTTGCTCCAGCGTTCGTCCTGGTCGTCGAGGTCGGACTGGAAACCGGCGTCGAGCATTTCGCGCACCGGTTCGATCATCGAGTACGGCATGGTCACATGCAGGTCGCCGCCGCCACCGTCGAGTTCGATATGGAAGGTCGACACCACAATGGCTTCGCTGGGCCCGACGATATTGGCCATGGCCGGGTTAACTTCAGAGTTGATGTACTCGAAATTGACTTCCATGATCGCCTGCCAGGCTTCCTTCAAGTCGATAAAGGCCTGCTCCAGCACCATGCGCACCACGCGCAATTCGGTGGGGGTGAATTCACGGCCTTCGATCTTGGCGTGACGGCCATCGCCGCCAAAAAAGTTGTCCACCAGCTTGAACACCAGCTTGGCGTCGAGGATAAACAGCGCCGTTCCGCGCAGCGGCTTGATTTTGACCAGGTTGAGACTGGTGGGCACATACAGCGAATGCACGTACTCGCCGAACTTCATCACCTGCACCCCGCCCACCGCCACATCCGCCGAGCGGCGCAACAGGTTGAACATGCTGATGCGGGTGTAACGGGCAAAACGCTCGTTGATCATCTCGAGGGTCGGCATGCGACCCCGGACAATACGATCCTGACTGGTCAGGTCGTAGCTTTTGACACTGCCGGGCTCGGCAGCGGTTTCGGCCTGTACCAGACCGTCATCGACGCCATGCAGCAGCGCGTCAATCTCATCCTGGGACAGCAGGTCTTGCACGGCCATGTCGTGATCCTACTGCAATACAAAGTTAGTAAAGAGCGCCTGATCGATAACCACTTTGCCGAGTTCTTTTTGCGCAACTTCCTGCACGCTGGCAGTGGTTTTCTGGCGCAATATTTCCTGGCCAACCGGTGTGGCGAGGTCGTCAAAGGCCTGCCCGGAAAACAGCATCACCAGGTTGTTGCGAATCACCGGTATATGCACCATCAGCGCCTTGAGATCGGCAGGGTCGCGCGCTTGCAGGGTCACACTGACTTGCATATAGCGCTGACGGCCATTGGCGTTGAAGTTGACCACAAAGGCCGGGGCCATCGGTTCATAGAGGGCAGGCAGCTTGACGTTCACGTCAGCTTGCGGCACAGCTTCGCTCTTGGGGCTGTGCATGAAATACCAGGTGGCGCCAACAGACAGGCCAATCGCCAGCAGCACAGCCACGACGATCAGGATAATCAGCTTGAGTTTGCCTTTAACGGCGGGGTCTTTTACTGCGTCGCTCGTCGCCATGCCAATAATCCGTCACTTTTCGGTTTTCACAGGTGCCGAGGGTAGGCAGAGCAAGTGTTATGCCAGAAGTGGAGGGATCGAAGGCTTCACGCCAATTCAAATTGCGTAGCAGCTGGCGAAGGAACACTGCAACTGTGGGAGCGAGCCTGCTCCTGTCTCTTATACACATCT
>NZ_JASJWL010000075.1:0-21654 GCF_035019225.1 Pseudomonas sp. CCC4.1
AGATGTGTATAAGAGACAGGGCTCGCTCCCACAACCAACAGAACGTGCATGCCGTCGCGGGACCCGCAACAGCCTCCGAATCACATCAAACCTGCGGCCAGAACGCCCGAATACCCGCCACGCCCTGGGCACCGATCTGCCACGCCTGCTGGCGATCATCCGGGCCGAGCCCACCCAGCAAAAATACCGGCCTGCTGAAATTGGCGATCAATTGCTGCGCCTGCTCCCAGCCCAGTGGCTGTGCATCAGGGTGGGTCTGCGTCGCCAGCACCGGCGACAGGGTCACGAAGTCCACATCCATCTGTTCAGCCAGCGCCAGCTCCTCGGCGTTATGGCATGAAGCAGCCAGCCAGCGGTCTTTTGGCAATGGCCGACCCTTGGCGGCGTACTTGCGCAATTGCGCGGCCGTCAGATGCCAGCCGGCCGAAGGAAAATCCCCCAACCACTCCAACGGCCCCTTGAGCATCAACTGCGCCTTGCCGGCACACAAGCCGGTCGCGTCCACCGCCAGGTCGCGGTACTTGGGGTCGTACCCATTGGGGGCACGCAACGAAATCAGCCTGATCCCGCCTGCAATCGCCTTCTGGATACCGCGCAACAGCTCAGGGGTCTCCAGTTCATCCGGCGTAATCAGGTACTGATCGGGCAAGCGGGCAGCGCCCACAATGGGCTGATTGGCGTCAGGGAACCTGTA
Organism: Pseudomonas sp. CCC4.1; assembly: GCF_035019225.1. Lineage (NCBI taxonomy): Bacteria > Pseudomonadati > Pseudomonadota > Gammaproteobacteria > Pseudomonadales > Pseudomonadaceae > Pseudomonas > Pseudomonas sp. CCC4.1. The sequence goes on from NZ_JASJWL010000075.1 coordinate 695, forward strand.
GTCCACCAACTCGCGCTGACTGACCCAAGCCAGTGGCTGACCTTCTACGCCATGAGGTTCGCCGGAAAACGCCGAAACTTCCCATACATCCAGCAGAACCTGCTTATCCGGATAGTCATGCTGAACCTTGATCAGAGGCCGGGCCACCTCGACCGTAATGCCCAACTCTTCTTTCAGCTCGCGCGCCAGTGCAGCTTCGACCGATTCCCCGGCCTCGACCTTGCCGCCGGGAAATTCCCACAGACCGCCCTGATGCTGAGTGTCAGCGCGACGAGCGATCAGAATGCTGCCGTCTGTGCCTCGGATAACGGCCGCAGCCACATGAACTCGTTTCACCCTTGTACTTCCTCTAATCCGGCCTGTTGCCAGGCTTTGAACGCAGGCCATTGATAAATGGCGTCGATATACGCTTGATCTTCTGCTGACAGCTCCACGCGATAAGTGCGAAGGCGCACAGCCACCGGCGCGAAAAACGCATCAGCCACACTCAACCGCCCGAACAGGTACGGCCCGCGTTCGCTGGCCACAGCACGGCACTCTGCCCACAAGGCAATGATGCGCTCAATGTCGGCCTGAGCCTCGGCCGGCATGGGTACCAGCGCCTGATCATGGCTCAAATCAAATGGCAGATTGCCCCGCAACGCAAAAAAGCCGCTGTGCATTTGCGCGCAAGCCGATCGGGCCTGGGCCCGTGCCTTGATATCTGCAGGCCATAACTGGGCCGCAGGGAAACGCTCATTCAGATATTCGGCAATCGCCAGCGAGTCAGCGATGGTGCCATGTTCGGTCTTGAGCAACGGTACTTTACCCGTTGCCGAGTGTTGCAGAATCAGTGCCCGGGTATCCGGCTGACCCAGTTTTATCAGTGTCTCGGTGTAGGCAGCACCCGCCAGATCCAGCGCCAGCGCGCCACGCAGGGACCACGAAGAGTGCAACTTGTCGCCAATGATCAGGTGGAAGCTCATACACAGACACCTTGAGAATTAGGGGGTAAATCTGATGCCCTCAAGGCATCACGGTGCTGCCCGCGCAGGATCGGCTGACAACCCCGTGATGTCGAGACGACTTAGGTACGGTACTCGGCGTTGATTTTCACGTATTCGTGGGACAGGTCAGTGGTCCAGATAGTCTCGCTGCAGGCACCACGACCCAATTCGATGCGGATGGTGATTTCTTCGCGAGCCATCACTGCCGAGCCCTGCTCTTCGGTGTAAGTGGCCGAACGGGCGCCGCCGCTGGCAATGCACACTTCACCCAGGAACACGTCAATCTTGCTGACGTCCAGATCCGGCACGCCTGCGCGGCCCACTGCAGCCAGAATGCGGCCCCAGTTCGGGTCCGAGGCAAACAGCGCGGTCTTGATCAGCGGCGAGTGTGCAACGGTGTACCCCACGTCCAGGCACTCCTGGTGATTGGCGCCGCCATTTACTTCAACGGTGACAAACTTGGTCGCACCCTCACCGTCACGCACGATGGCCTGCGCCACCTCCATGCAGACTTCCAGCACCGCCCGTTTCAACGCGGCAAACAGCGGGCCGCTGGCTTCTGTAATTTCAGGCAGGGCAGCCTTGCCGGTGGCAATCAGCATGCAGCAGTCGTTGGTCGAAGTATCGCCATCGATAGTGATGCGGTTGAACGACTTGTTCGCACCGTCGAGAAGCAGGTTTTGCAACACGTCGCGGGCAACTTTGGCGTCGGTGGCGATGTAGCCCAGCATGGTGGCCATATTTGGACGAATCATGCCCGCACCCTTGCTGATACCGGTCACGGTGATGGTTACGCCTTCATGCTCGAACTGACGGCTGGCACCCTTTGGCAGGGTGTCGGTGGTCATGATGCCGGTTGCAGCCTCGGCCCAGTTGTTCTCGGACAAATCGTCCAGCGCGGCTTGCAATGCGCCTTCGATCTTCTCGACAGGCAGCGGCTCGCCGATCACCCCGGTGGAATACGGCAGCACGGCACTGGCATCAACGCCGGTCAGTTCAGCCAGCCTGGCGCAGGTCCGGGTTGCAGCGATCAGCCCCGGCTCACCGGTACCGGCGTTGGCATTGCCCGTGTTGGTCAGCAAATAGCGAACCGGGCCTTGCACACGTTGTTTGGCCAGAATCACAGGGGCCGCGCAAAACGCATTCAGGGTGAAAACACCCGCCACGCTGGAGCCTTCGGCGCAGCGCATAATCACCACGTCCTTGCGCCCTGCGCGCTTGATACCGGCAGAAGCGATACCCAGTTCAAAACCGGCCACCGGGTGCAAAACAGGCAAAGGACCAAGACCAACAGCCATGACGCGCTCCTAAAAAGTTCTGTGCGCCGCCGCAAAAGGACGGGAATTCAATGGTAAAACGCCGCGACGGCTAATGCCGGTCGCGGCGCAGGTGTTTCAGCAGGTGAAGCGGGCTTTAGTTGATTTGCCCGTGACAGTGCTTGTATTTCTTGCCCGAGCCGCAGTGGCACAGCTCGTTGCGACCCAGCTTCTGCTCGCTACGAACAGGCTCGGTTGCCGCCACAACATCTTCGACGTCAGCACCTTGCAGCACCTGGGCCATTGCCTCCGGCTGGTCAAGGCCCGGCGCTTCAGCATGCTGGAACTGCATGCGCGAAGCCAGGTCTTCAGCTTCCTGGCGCAGGCGCGCCTCCTCTTCGACCGGGTCTTCACGACGAACCTGTACGTGGGACAACACACGGATCGAGTCGCGTTTGATCGAATCAAGCAGCTCGGAGAACAGGTTGAACGACTCGCGCTTGTACTCCTGCTTCGGGTTCTTCTGCGCATAACCGCGCAAGTGGATACCGTGGCGCAGGTGGTCCATGGTCGACAGGTGGTCTTTCCACAGGTCATCCAGAACGCGCAGCACAATCTGCTTCTCGAACGTGCGCAGTGCTTCAGCACCGGCCTGCTCTTCTTTCTCGTTGTAAGCTGCAATCAATTCAGCCAGCAGCTTCTCACGCAGGGTTTCTTCGTACAGGTGATCATCTTCGTCGAGCCATTGCTGGATCGGCAGTTTCACCCCGAAGCCGCTTTCGATGGCCGCTTCCAGACCTTTGACGTCCCACTGTTCCGGCAACGATTGTGGCGGAATATGAGCGCTTACGGTGCTGTCCAGTACATCCTTGCGGAAGTCGGCGATGGTCTCACCGATGTTGTCGGCTGCCAGCAACGTGTTACGCATGTGATAAATCACTTTACGCTGTTCGTTGTTGACGTCATCGAACTCCAGCAATTGCTTGCGGATATCGAAGTTGCGACCTTCAACCTTGCGCTGGGCCTTCTCGATCGCGTTGGTCACCATGCGGTGCTCAATCGCTTCGCCGGACTGCATGCCCAGGGCCTTCATGAAGTTCTTCACCCGATCAGAGGCGAAGATACGCATCAGGCTGTCTTCCAGCGACAGGTAGAAACGGCTGGAACCGGTGTCACCCTGACGGCCGGCACGGCCACGCAGCTGGTTGTCGATACGGCGCGATTCGTGACGCTCGGAAGCGATCACATGCAGGCCACCCGACTCCAGCACCTGCTGGTGACGTTTTTGCCAGTCGGCCTTGATCTGCGCGATCTGCTCAGGTGTCGGGTTTTCCAGGGAGGCTACTTCCACTTCCCAGTTGCCGCCCAACAGGATGTCGGTACCACGACCGGCCATGTTGGTTGCAATGGTCAACGCGCCCGGACGACCGGCCTGTGCAATGATTTCTGCTTCTTTTTCGTGGAACTTGGCGTTCAGAACCTTGTGCTCGATGCCTTCCTTCTTCAGAAGGTTGGACATGTGCTCGGAGGTTTCGATGGTTGCCGTACCCACCAGCACCGGACGACCCTTGGCCATGCAGTCCTTGATGTCGGCCACGATTGCCGCGTACTTCTCGTCCGCGGTGAGGAACACCAGGTCGTTGTAGTCTTTACGCGCCAGCGGCTTGTTCGGCGGGATGACCATTACCGACAGACCGTAGATCTGGTGGAATTCAAACGCTTCGGTGTCTGCTGTACCGGTCATGCCCGACAGCTTGTTGTACAGGCGGAAGTAGTTCTGGAAGGTGGTCGAGGCCAGGGTCTGGCTCTCTGCCTGGATATTCAGGCCTTCCTTCGCTTCGATCGCCTGGTGCAGGCCTTCGGACAGACGACGACCCGGCATGGTACGCCCAGTGTGTTCGTCGACCAGCAATACCTGACCGTCTTCAACGATGTATTCAACGTTGCGATGGAACAGCTTGTGGGCGCGCAGTGCAGCGTACACGTGGGTCAACAGGCCCAGGTTGTGCGCCGAGTACAGGCTTTCGCCTTCGGCGAGCAGGCCGATCTGGGTCAGCATGTCTTCAACGAACTGGTGACCGGCTTCGTTCAGCTCAACCTGGCGGGTCTTTTCATCGATGGTGAAATGGCCAGCCTTGGTGACTTCGCCTTCCACTTCCTCGATGTGTTGCTCAAGGCGAGGGATCAGCTTGTTGATTTCAATGTACAGCTTGGAGCTGTCTTCAGCCTGACCGGAGATGATCAGCGGAGTACGGGCTTCATCGATAAGGATGGAGTCGACTTCGTCGATTACGGCGAAATTAAGCTCGCGCTGGAATTTTTCTTCCATGCTGAAAGCCATGTTGTCACGCAGGTAATCGAAACCGAACTCGTTGTTGGTGCCGTAAGTGATATCGGCAGCATAGGCTTCGCGCTTTTCCTGAGGTGGCTGGAACGGTGTCACGACACCGACCGTAAGGCCCAGGAACTCGTAGAGCGGGCGCATCCAGTTGGCATCCCGGCGAGCCAGGTAGTCGTTCACGGTTACCACGTGAACGCCCTTGCCCGACAATGCGTTGAGGTAAACGCCCAGGGTTGCTACCAAGGTCTTGCCTTCACCCGTACGCATTTCTGCGATCATGCCTTCATGCAAGGTCATGCCGCCGATCAGCTGTACATCGAAGTGACGCATGCCCATGACACGCTTGCCGGCTTCACGGCAGACCGCAAAGGCTTCTGGCAGCAGTTGGTCGAGGGTCTCACCTTTGGCTATGCGGGCCTTGAACTCTTCGGTCTTGGCGCGCAATTGCTCATCGGTCAGGGCAACCATCTGCTCTTCGAAGGAATTGACGACCTGTACTGTCTTGAGCATGCGTTTAACTTCGCGCTCGTTCTTGCTTCCAAAAAGTTTCTTTAACAAAGGCGCAAACATATCGGCAGGATCTTCCACACATAGGGATGGAGGGCGGCCCCGAGAGTCGCCCGAGCAGCCCTGATGGCCGCATGCGAACGAGCATTCTACCCGGAAACGGCGGTGAGGAAAGTGGCGTTATTCCACGATACTGGTACTGCGTTGTAAAGGGGCCTCCCTAAAATAAGGGCTTTTTGCTGAACTTCAACCCGTTTGCACAAGAAGTTACTCATTGATTTCATAAATAAATTCAGATTTACCTTAGCCCGGACCAGTGAGAGGCAGGCATCTGCTAAGATTGCAGCTCTGTTTTATCAGGTGTTTGAACATGGCATTTCGCCCACATCCAGCACGGGCACCCTCCGTCCTGCTCCGCGAGGCCAAGCCCCTAAAAGCTATTTTCGGCCATGCCAAGCGCCTGGCACACCTGCAACGCCTGCTTGAAAGCCAGCTTCAGCCCGCTGCACGGGAGCATTGTCACGTTGCCTCATGGCGTGAAGGGAGTTTGTTGCTGATCGTGACCGACGGCCATTGGGCCACTCGCCTGCGCTATCAGCAAAAGCGCCTGCTGCGCCAACTGCAGGCATTCGACGAGTTCGCCAGCCTGACCCGCATTTTGTTCAAGGTGCAGCCGCCCACGGTACAGGCCAAGGTCGCGGGGCATACGCTGGATTTGTCCGTCGATGCCGCCCAGACCATCCAGGCAACGGCCGATGGCATTACCGACCCGGCCTTGCGCGCGGCCCTTGAACGCCTGGCCAGCCACGCGCGACCCAAACCCGACTGATCCTCCTGATCAAGCCCCATTGTGGGAGCGAGCCTGCTCGCTCCCACAGTTGCAGTCTTGTTATTTATTTGCGCTTGCTGTTACCCAGTAACGACCCCAACAGCCCGCGCACCAGCTGACGGCCCATCTGACCCGCCGCCTGACGCGCCATCGACTGCAAGGCCTTGCCTGCTGTCGTGCCCAAAAAGTCTCCCGCCTGATCAAGAAACCCCGGCTCGTGCTGTGCAGCCTGTGTCTGCGCCTGATCTTGCGGTGCCACGCCTTTGCGGGCCATGAGGATTTCATAAGCCGACTCTCGATCAACGGGCTTGTCATAACGCCCCAGCAGCGCTGAACGGCTGATCAATGCAGCCCTTTCGGCCTCCGTCAGCGGGCCTATACGCGATTGCGGTGGCGCAATCAGCACCCGCTGAACCATCGCCGGCGTGCCTTTTTCCTCAAGCATGCCCACCAGAGCCTCCCCCGTGCCCAGCTCCGTCAGTACGGCCAGCGCGCTGAATGCCGGATTGGGGCGAAAGCCGTCTGCCACAGCTTTCAGGGATTTCTGCTCTTTGGCCGTAAAGGCCCGCAGCCCGTGCTGGATACGCAACCCCAACTGTGCCAGCACCGTATCGGGCAAGTCCGCCGGTGATTGAGTGACGAAATACACCCCTACACCCTTGGAACGAATCAACCTGACCACTTGTTCCAGCCGGTCCTGCAATGCTTTTGGCGTACCGGCAAACAACAGATGCGCCTCGTCGAAAAACAGCGCCAGTAAGGGCTTGTCTGCATCGCCGCGCTCGGGCAACTGTTCGAAAAGCTCCGCCAGCAACCACAACAGGAACGTTGCGTAGACCTTGGGCGCTTCATGCACCAGGCGGCTGGCATCGAGCAGATGGATCTGCCCGCGCCCGTCGCTGGCGGGCTGCAAAATATCGTCGAGCTGCAGTGCCGGCTCACCAAACAGGGCTTCTGCACCCTGCTGCTCAAGGGTTGCCAGACGGCGCAACAACGCCTGGCTGGAGCCCGTGGTCATCAGGGCCGCGTCATCGCCAAGCACTTGTGGGTTGTCACGCAGGTGATTGAGCAGTGCCTTGAGGTCTTTAAGGTCAAGCAACAACAACCCTTCCCGATCCGCCACCTTGAAGGCGGCATAGAGGGCCGACTGCTGGCTGTCGGTCAGCTCCAGCAGGCTGCCCAGCAGCAACGGCCCCATGTCACTCAGGGTCGTGCGCAATGGGTGACCCGTCTTGCCCTGGATATCCCACAAAGTAACCGGATAGGCCTTGGGCTGGTAATTGAGCCAGGGCATTCCCGCGATCCGTTCGGCAATCTTGCCCTGGGGATTGCCGGCCGCACCCAGGCCGCACAAGTCACCCTTGATGTCGGCGGCGAAGACGGCCACCCCGGCATCACTGAACTGTTCAGCCAGCCGCTGAAGCGTAACGGTTTTACCCGTGCCCGTGGCTCCCGCCACTAAACCGTGGCGATTGGCCAGGCGCAAGGACTGCGCGATGGGCTGAGCCGAAAGGTCAGCGCCGATTACTAGAGCAGAAGAGTCAGGCATTTTGCCACCTTTGATTAATCTTTAGCGATCGCGGGTCGATACACACTGAATGCTAGACCACATAAAACCGGATTTAGCGTGGTAAAGCGGCTTGATCAACAGCCAACTTGCCCTGTTCAGGCAGTGCTGAGTAGAGCGCGCGTTTTACCAGAGTGTATGTCGCACACTTTTAGACCTTAGCGGACCCTTCAAGCCATGAATAAAAACCTGCGTTTCAGTCATAAAATCCTGCTTGCCGCGTCCCTGATCGTAATAGCCGCCTTTTCGCTATTTACGCTGTATAACGACTACTTGCAACGCAACGCCATCCGCAACAACCTGGACAACTACCTGCACGAGATGGGCAGTGTCACGGCCAATAACATTCAGACCTGGCTCGGTGGCCGGATCCTGCTGGCGCAAAACCTCGCTGAATCCATCGCCCTGACACCAGAGCCCGCCCAGGTGGCCAGCCTGCTGGAACAAAAAACCCTGAGCAGTACCTTTATGTCGGTTTATTTTGGTGACAGCCAAGGCGGATTTACCATTCGCCCTGACAGCAAGATGCCTGACGGCTACGACCCGCGCACCCGGCCCTGGTACAAGGATGCGTTCAACAGCAGCAGCTCCAGCCTGACCAAACCCTATATAGATGCTGCCACCGGACAGATGGTCATTACCATCGCGGCCCCGGTAAAAAAGGGCTCTCAAACCCTGGGTGTGGTCGGCGCCGACATGACCCTGCAAGCCATCACCGACAGCATCAACGCGCTGAATTTCAACGGCATGGGTTACGCCTTTCTGATCAATGCCGACGGCGAAATCCTGGTGCACCCGGACAAGAGCCTGGCCACCAGGAACCTGAAGGACATCTATCCGCAGGACACTCCCGCGATCACCACTGCGTTCAGCGAGATCCAGGCCAATGGCAAAACCCGGATCGTAAGTTTCACCCCGATCAAAGGGCTGGGCTCAGCCAACTGGTACATCGGCCTGTCGGTTGACAAGGAGCAGGCTTTCGCAGCGCTCAGTGAGTTCCGTACGTCGGCAATTATTGCCACGGTTATCGCCGTGGTTTCGATCATCGCCCTGCTCGGCCTGTTGATTCGCCTGCTGATGCAACCGCTGCACGTGATGACCCGCGCCATGCAGAATATTGCCGAAGGCGAAGGCGACCTGACGCGCCGCCTGATGGTGGAGTCCCAGGATGAATTCGGTACCCTGGGCAGCGCATTCAACCGTTTTGTCGAGCGCATTCACGCTTCCATCAGCGAAGTGGCCTCGGCCACCGGCCAGGTCAACGAGGTGGTCCTGCGGGTTGTCAGCGCTTCCAACTCATCGATGCTCAACTCTGACGAACAGGCCAGCCGCACCAGTAGCGTCGCCGCTGCTATCAACGAACTGGGCGCCGCCGCACAGGAGATCGCCCGCAACGCCGCCCAGGCCTCGCACCAGGCCAGCGATGCTCGCGGCCTTGCCGAGGAAGGCCAGGAAGTGGTCGAACGCAGCATCAGCTCGATGCAGAAGCTGTCGCAAATGCTTGGCACCTCCAGCGGTCATATCGAGTCGCTTAACGACAAGACGGTGAATATCGGTCAAATCCTGGAGGTGATCACCAGCATTTCCCAGCAAACCAACCTGCTGGCCCTTAACGCCGCCATTGAAGCAGCTCGTGCTGGCGAAGCCGGGCGTGGCTTTGCCGTGGTCGCCGATGAAGTGCGCAACCTGGCACACCGCACCCAGGAATCGGCGCAGCAAGTGCAGAAAATGATCGAAGAATTGCAGATCAGTGCCCGAGGCTCAGTGAGCACCATGGAAGAAAGCCAGCGTCACAGCCAGGACAGCGTGGAAATCGCCAACCGCGCGGGCGAGCGCCTGATCAGCGTGACCGAACGCATTGGTGAAATCGACGGCATGAACCAGTCTGTCGCCACGGCAACCGAGGAACAAACCTCGGTGGTCGAGTCGATCAATATGGACATTACCGAGATCAATACGCTGAATCAGGAAGGCGTCGAAAACCTTCAATCAACCCTTCGCGCGTGTTCCGATCTGGAACAGCAGGCTGCCCGCCTGAAGCATCTGGTGGGCAGTTTCAGGATTTAGGCTTCAGGCACACGCTGCATGCCTGCAGCGTCTAGCTCCTGCGCCCAAAGCTCGGCGGCACCGGGGAAGTCGGTGCCGTCCTCGGGGCTGAGGGCATCCGGGTCATAGCGACTCAGACAGCCCTCACCCAAGGTCGGTGGAGCACTGGATGTCGCCTTGTCGAGTGGATCGCTCATCACATCCTCCGCCGGCAATCCTTCGCGAGCAGGCTCGCTCCCACTGCGTTAATCAATAACCGATCAGAACACTACAGTCTTGTTGCCATGCACCAGCACGCGATCTTCAAGGTGATAACGCAAGCCACGGGCCAGTACCATTTTCTCGACATCACGGCCGAAACGCACCATATCCTCAATGCTGTCACTGTGGCTGACACGTACCACGTCCTGCTCGATGATAGGACCGGCATCCAGCTCTTCAGTCACATAATGGCAGGTTGCACCGATCAGCTTCACGCCCCGCATCGAGGCCTGGTGATAAGGCTTGGCGCCGACAAACGACGGCAGGAAGCTGTGGTGGATATTGATGACCTGGCCGGCATATTCGCTGCACAGGTCAGGTGGCAGGATTTGCATGTAACGGGCCAGTACCACCACTTCGGCAGCATGGTGCTTGACCAGACGCGAGACTTCGGCGAAAGCCGGCTCCTTGTTCTTCGGGTCAACCGGTACGTGATAGAACGGGATGCCATGCCACTCGACCATGCTGCGCAGGTCATCGTGGTTGGAGATCACACAGGAAATATCGCAGTCCAGTTCATCGCTGTGCCAGCGGTGCAGCAGATCTGCCAGGCAGTGGGATTCGCGGCTCGCCATCAATACCACGCGTTTTTTCTGCGCCGTATCGGTAATGCGCCACTCCATCGAGAACTCTTCGGCGATCGGGGCAAATGCCTCACGAAACGCCTCCAGCCCGAACGGCAGGGAATCGGCACGAATCTCGTGACGCATAAAGAACCAACCGCTCTGGTCGTCCGAGTGGTGGCTTGCTTCAGTGATCCAGCCATTGTGGGAGGCAAGGAAATTGCTGACCTTGGCGACAATGCCGACGCCGTCGGGGCACGCAATCACCAACCGAAAAGTGCGCATGAGGGGAAAACTCCAAAAACTTTACTAAGGCCGCCATTCTAGCGAGTGCGCAGCAAAACTGCAGTATTCGTTACAGCTCGGCACCTGCGCCATCGGGTCGCGCACCGAAGGTGCCACACCAGCATCGACGTGGCCTGCACTGCAATGGACGGACACTTGCCGATGTTATTGATCGTCCCTATTAACCTCACTGTAGCGCGGTGTATTTAATAGCGCGCATATTCTCGAGGGCAAAGTTAATGAATAAAATTTTAAATTAAATAGCCCTTTCATGTTTACTTGCAGTAACTGTCTGACTACTATTGCGCCACTGTCTCCCTGACATCCTTTTCAACATAAGGTTATCCTCATGTCCTTGATCAACGAATATCGTGCAACCGAAGAAGCCATCAAAGAACTGCAAGCCCGCCTGAAGAACCTGTCCGAAGACGACAAACTTCAAACCGAGCTGGAATTTGAAGGCAAACTGCGCACGCTGATGGGCGAATACCAAAAATCGCTACGCGATATCATCGCTCTGCTGGATCCGGAATCCAAAGTTAGCAAAGCACCTCGCGGCGTTGTTAAAACCACCGGCACCAAACGTGCCCGTAAGGTTAAACAATACAAAAACCCACACAATGGTGAAGTGATTGAAACCAAAGGTGGCAACCACAAAACTCTGAAAGAGTGGAAAGCCAAGTGGGGCGGCGACGTGGTTGAAGGCTGGGCTACTTTGCTCGACTAAGTGACACCGGGCCCGCAACTATTTTGCGATGCCACTAAAAAACGCCAGCATGCTGGCGTTTTTTATTGCCTGTGTTTTAGTCAGCACTCTCGGCGGGCGGGCTCAGCCCGACACGCCGGCTCAATGCCTGGGCATAGCGCTGCCATTCGCCCAGAAGCTTTAGCTGGGCCGGCGTGGCACTGCGCGACAGCTCATCTGCTGCCTGCATAAAGCTGTCCAGGGTCAAAGGCGCACCCATGGCCGGATCCGACAAACGCTGCTGGCAGAAGATATGCCAACGCTGCTGTTCTTGTTCACTCAGGGTATGTGGAAAGTTTCGGGCGCGGTATCGAAACAATAATTCGGGCAAGCGCTCATCATCAAATGGCCATGTATCTTTGGCCAATTGCTCCGGGTCACTGTGCCTGACCTGCTCACACAGTCGACGGTCTCGATCGCCAATAAACCCGTCATACAATTGCTGCTCCGGATCTTCACTGGGGGTAAAGTCTTCGCGGGCATAAATGGCCGACAACTTTTCCTGCCAAACTTGCTGAGCCTCAACAAGGCTCCGGGCTCGCGCGTGATAGAGGTCCATGTCCAGTTGCAATCGCTGTTGGTCCTGGGCACGCACTACATTCAAGGGGGCGACCACCGGGCAACGATTAACTTGAATCAGCTTTAGCCCAATGGGTAATTGACCGTCGGGTAAATCTTCACGCCGGGTATAGAGCATCTTGCGCAACGCTGCGGCGTCCATCTCCAGTAAAGGCTGAGGGTCTAAGTGCAGGTCGTAGACAATCAGAGCATTACGATTCTTTGGGTGCCAACCCAGCGGCAAGACCACACCGGCATAATGTCTGGCCGCGGAAAAACGCCCCGAGATATGCAGCATGGGCTGCAATAGCCGAATTTGATCAAGCACACGTTGTTTGCTACGCAACTGGAATAACCAGTCATATAACTTGGGTTGTTTGTCACGAATCAGCCGGGCCAGCGCAATGGTTGCCCGTACATCGGACAACGCATCGTGGGCCTGGCCATGATCAATCCCGTTAGCCGCCGTCAACCGTTCAAGCTTGAGCGTCACCCGCCCCTCTTCCTCTGGCCAGACGATGCCTTCAGGCCGCAGGGCATAGGCTGTTCGCACCACATCAATGAGGTCCCAGCGACTGTTGCCACCCTGCCATTCACGCGCATAAGGGTCGAAGAAGTTTCGGTAGAGACTGTAGCGCGTTACCTCATCATCAAAGCGCAACGAGTTGTAGCCCGCCCCGCAAGTGCCGGGCAGTGCCAGCTGGGCATGGGTGCGAGTCATGAACTCGGCTTCGCCCAGGCCCTTGTCTTCGAGACGAGCGGGCGTGATGCCGGTGATCAGGCAGGCCATGGGATGAGGGAGGATATCGTCGCTTGGCTGACAATAGAGGTTGACCGGCTGATCAATCTCGTTGAGTTCAAGGTCGGTGCGGATGCCGGCCACTTGCACCGCCCGGTCGCAGCGCGGGTTGATACCGGTGGTTTCGTAGTCGTACCAGAAGATAGAGGTCACGGGGTGTTCCTGAGCAGTAGACCCGGACAGTCTAGGCGCTCAAACCCGGGCAAGACCAGCCCCGGGGCTATGCAGAGGCTTGCAGGGGCTGGAAGCTGAAGTAGCGCTGCAAGGCACTGATCAAACCGCTGTACTCGGCGGGTGGCTGATACAGGATAAACCCGGAATCGTAATAATGCGGCGTTAGATCCTCACGGCACCACAGGCAACGCGCTGTCAGGTCGATAAACTGCACTTCCCCATCGGCACCGGGAAGCTTGATCCGAAACTCGAAATTGGCGTCGACCAACATCGGTAACTGGCTGATCAGCATCAACCCGCCATCAGACACATTGCCCAGATAGCCAATAGGCTTGTCCGTGAACCGATTGAACACTTTCAGGAAAAACGTCAGTTGGTGCCGCTGGATAAGCCGTTCGATAACCATGTTCAACTTCACTATAGAGAGGCCATTCAGCATGGCCGCGCTGGCGTCTCGAAACGCCCTGTCCCCCACATCCGGGCCAACAGTCACGTGTAGATCTGCCCGCCATCTTCACCTGAAGCTCGACATATCAAGCAGCGACAGAGCGAGTAATCCGTTTGTGTACCAAGAGAAACAAAAAACACTCGAACGAATTTGATATTAGCCAACCGGGCACAAATGACCAGTTTAAATTTCGCCCATCATGGAATGCTTACAGGCACTGCCTGGGCAGTAGTGCCGGGGCCCGGGATGAACCTGAGAATGCGCAATGTCTCGATCCGAGCCTTGGCCCGGTAGGCGTACTCGCTCTTGGGAAATTCGTTGATGATGTACTGGTAGGTCTGGGACGCATCCAGGTAAAACTTCGTACGCTCAAGGCACAGCCCACGGAGCATAGCTGTTTGTGGCCAGATGTACGGGCGACTGCGGCTGTCGCGATCAACCTCGGACAACTCAAGCATTACCGTTTCACAATTGCCCCGGTCGTAAGCACGATAGGCATTGTTCAAATGATGGTTCATCGACCAACGGGTACAGCCGGTCGCACTGGCGACCAAGATTAAAACGAGCACGATTCGCATGGGGCATCTCCTGTTCATAACAGTGTATCGACCCCACGGCCAGATTCTTCAGACAACAGACCCGATGCACCACAACTTAAGCAGAAAGTAGTGCAGAGGAACAATGACTACAGCCAAAGACCATAGTAGCCTTTGGCAGCGCTTGAACTCAGGAGTCTTTGCATGTCTGTTCGTCGAACCAAAATTGTTGCCACACTTGGCCCTGCCAGCAATTCACCGGAAATGCTGGAACAGCTGATCCTCGCTGGCCTGGACGTTGCCCGTCTGAACTTTTCCCACGGCACCCCCGACGAGCACAAGGCTCGCGCCAAGCTGGTACGTGACATCGCTGCCAAGCACGGTCGTTTCGTAGCCCTGCTGGGTGACCTGCAAGGCCCGAAAATTCGTATCGCCAAATTTGCCAACAAAAAGATCGAGCTGAAGATCGGTGATCAATTCACCTTCTCCACCAGCCATCCGTTGACCGAAGGCAACCAGCAAGTGGTCGGCATCGACTACCCGGACCTGGTTAAAGACTGCGGCGTCGGCGACGAGCTGCTGCTCGATGACGGCCGTGTGGTGATGCGTGTAGACACTGCCACCGACGACGCCCTGCACTGCACCGTGCTGATCGGCGGCCCACTGTCCGACCACAAAGGCATCAACCGTCGCGGTGGTGGCCTGACCGCACCGGCGCTGACGGAAAAAGACAAGGCCGACATCAAGCTGGCTGCCGAAATGCAAGTCGACTACCTGGCCGTGTCGTTCCCGCGTGACGCTGCCGACATGGAATACGCCCGCCAACTGCGCGACGAAGCCGGCGGTACTGCCTGGCTGGTAGCGAAGATTGAACGCGCCGAAGCCGTAGCCGATGACGAAACCCTCGACGGCCTGATCAAGGCCAGCGATGCGGTCATGGTTGCCCGTGGCGACCTGGGCGTTGAAATCGGCGATGCCGAGCTGGTGGGCATCCAGAAAAAAATCATCCTGCACGCACGTCGCCACAACAAGGCAGTGATCGTGGCAACCCAGATGATGGAGTCGATGATCCAGAACCCGATGCCAACTCGTGCCGAAGTGTCCGACGTTGCCAACGCCGTTCTCGACTACACCGACGCCGTGATGCTCTCGGCTGAAAGTGCTGCCGGTGCCTACCCGCTGGAAGCCGTGCAGGCTATGGCGCGCATCTGTGTCGGCGCTGAAAAGCACCCGACCAGCAAAACGTCCAGCCACCGTATCGGTAAAACCTTCGAAAGCTGCGACCAGAGCATTGCGCTGGCGGCCATGTACACCGCCAACCACTTCCCGGGTGTCAAAGCGATCATCGCCCTGACTGAAAGCGGCTACACCCCGCTGATCATGTCGCGCATCCGCTCCTCGGTGCCGATCTACGCCTACTCCCCGCACCGTGAAACCCAGGCGCGCGCGGCAATGTTCCGTGGCGTCTACACCGTACCGTTCGACCCGGCATCGCTGCCGCCAGAACAGGTCAGCCAGGCTGCCATCGACGAGTTGCTCAAGCGTGGCGTTGTGGAAAAAGGCGACTGGGTCATCCTGACCAAGGGCGACAGCTACCACACCATCGGCGGCACCAACGGCATGAAGATCCTGCATGTCGGCGACAAAATGGTTTAAGCCTGCAAGGTTTGAATCCCAAGCCCCGCCTGAGTGATCAGGCGGGGCTTTTTTGTGCGCCTAGCTGCGGGTCAAAAAGGCATCGGCCAACAGCTGATTACGCGGCAAGCCCGCCAGAAACAAACGTTTGGCAAAGGCATCGACCGTATCCGGGTGACCGCAGACCAAGGCACGGGTCTGGCGCGAGACAACCCCCATCTGTAACAGGTAGTCGGGCAACTGAGGGCGTTCAAGGTACTCGATCACAAATCCTGGACAAGCCGCCGACAGGGCCAGCAGTTCGTTCTGGAGGTAATGCTCAGCCTTGTCGCGGGCCACATGCACCAGCCGTATCGGGCCCTGATGATCCTGACGCAATGCCTCGCGCAATACGCCATACAAAGGCCCCAGGCCGGTACCGGATGCCAGCAGCCAGAGCGGTTGCTCCTGCCAGTCCGGATCATAACGCAGTGCGCCGCCGCGCAACTCGCCCAGCCGTACAACGTCACCGACCTTGAACTGGCGGGCCGCGTCGACAAACTCACCGGGGTGCGCACAATCAAGGTGAAACTCCAGAAAGCGGTCTTCTTCGGGCAGGCTGGCCAATGAATACGGCCGCGCCACATCGCCGGCCCACAGCACCAGATGCTGGCCTGCGCGATAACGCAAAGCCCGCTGCGGCGTGAGGCGCAAGCGCAACACCGTCGGACTGAGCCAGTCGAGCCCTGCCACTTGGGCCGGCACACCGTCGCGCAGAGGGTCAAAGGCCTCAATCTGCAGGTCTTCGACAATCTGACACTGACAGGCCAGGCGCCAGCCCTGCTCATGCTGGTCCCGACTCAATGCCTCGGGCTTGAGATCGGCGGGCTCACCACGCACGCAGCGCACCAGGCAGGCATGGCAACTGCCCGCCCGGCAACTGTAGGGCACCGACACGCCAACCTGATTCAAGGCATCGAGCAGGTTGGTGTTCGGGGCAACTGACCAGTGCTGGTCAGCGACGTGTAACTGGGGCACTGCTGGCCTCCGCAGGGTAAGCCTGTGGGAGCTGGATTGCTCTCGATGCAGGCGGCGCGGTTTTTTTGAATGACCGCGGTGATGCAATCGCGAGCAAGCCCGCTCCCACAGTTGATCTTCATATATTTCGTGGTTTTACAGTTTAACTTATCACCCCTCGTCCACCCCCTACTTTCGTTTGCACCTCTACGGGTGTATCAGTGAGAGTACCGGGTTATACTGCCGCGCCGTTTTTGTACCGGTCATGCGTGTCCGGTATGCCAAGCAAAGATGTTTTCGACAGACCGATGCACCAAGGTCGCAAACACCTTATTGATTGTATGTTCCCGTCTTATAGAGGAGCGCGACCCATGACCGTGATCAAGCAAGACGACCTGATTCAGAGCGTTGCTGACGCCCTGCAATTCATTTCCTACTACCACCCCGTGGACTTCATCCAGGCCATGCACGAAGCCTACCTGCGCGAAGAATCGCCAGCGGCCCGTGACTCGATGGCGCAAATCCTGATCAACTCGCGCATGTGTGCCACCGGCCACCGTCCGATCTGCCAGGACACCGGCATCGTCACCGTATTCGTACGCGTCGGCATGGACGTGCGCTGGGATGGTGCCACCATGGGCCTGGACGACATGATCAACGAAGGCGTGCGTCGCGCTTACAACCTGCCGGAAAACGTCCTGCGTGCTTCGATCCTGGCCGACCCGGCCGGTGCCCGTCGCAACACCAAGGACAACACCCCTGCAGTGATCCACTACTCCATCGTTCCGGGCAACACCGTGGAAGTGGACGTGGCAGCCAAGGGCGGCGGTTCCGAGAACAAGTCGAAAATGGCCATGCTCAACCCGTCCGACTCGATCGTTGACTGGGTGCTCAAGACCGTTCCGACCATGGGCGCGGGCTGGTGCCCACCGGGCATGCTGGGTATCGGCATCGGCGGCACCGCGGAAAAAGCCGCAGTGATGGCCAAGGAAGTGTTGATGGAATCCATCGACATTCACGACCTGATCAAGCGTGGCCCGAGCAACCGTATCGAAGAGATGCGCATCGAGCTGTTCGAGAAGGTCAACCAGCTGGGCATCGGCGCCCAGGGCCTGGGCGGCCTGACTACCGTGCTCGACGTAAAAATCATGGACTACCCGACCCACGCAGCGTCCCTGCCGGTGTGCATGATCCCGAACTGCGCCGCCACCCGTCACGCCCACTTCGTGCTGGACGGCTCCGGCCCGGCAGCCCTCGAAGCGCCACCGCTGGACGCCTACCCGGAAATCGTCTGGGAAGCCGGCCCGTCGGCCCGCCGTGTCAACCTTGACACCCTGACCCCGGAAGACGTACAGAGCTGGAAGCCGGGCGAGACCGTCCTGCTCAACGGCAAAATGCTCACCGGTCGCGACGCGGCGCACAAGCGCATGGTCGAAATGCTGAACAAGGGTGAAACCTTGCCGGTAGACCTCAAGGGTCGCTTTATCTACTACGTTGGCCCGGTTGATCCGGTGCGTGACGAAGTGGTTGGCCCTGCAGGCCCGACCACCGCTACGCGAATGGACAAGTTCACTCGTCAGATCCTTGATCAGACCGGCTTGCTGGGCATGATCGGCAAGTCCGAGCGCGGCCCTACCGCCATTGAAGCGATCAAGGAACACAAAGCCGTGTATCTGATGGCTGTGGGCGGTGCTGCTTACCTGGTCGCCCAGGCGATCAAAAAGTCCCGTGTAGTGGCCTTTGCCGAACTGGGCATGGAAGCGATCTACGAGTTCGATGTCAAAGACATGCCGGTTACGGTGGCAGTCGACAGTAAAGGCGAGTCGGTGCACATCACCGGCCCGGCGATCTGGCAGAAGAAAATCAGCGACAGCCTGGCTGTAGAAGTGCAATAAGCGCTTTTTAGCCAGAAATAAAAAGGCCGGGTCATTAACCCGGCCTTTTTTATGCCTGTCCAAAAGCCCCCTCACCCAGGCCCTCTCCCGGAGGGAGAGGGTTGGGGTGAGGGCAAGCCGTTAAAACGCGTTACGGAAGATCTCTTCAATCTGCCCCTGATCGCCTTTGCGCGGATTGGTAAAGCCACAGGCATCTTTCAAGGCGTTGGTGGCCAGGATCGGGATGTCATCCAGCTTGGCGCCCAAATCCCGTAGCCCGGCCGGAATCTCAACATCCTTGGCCAGAGTACGAATCGCCGCAATGGCTGCCTGCGCGCCCTCTTCCGGGCTCAAACCGCGCACATCGGCACCCAGTGCATGGGCCACATCGGTCAGGCGGGCTGCACACACACTGGCATTGAACGTCTGCACATGGGGCAACAACACCGCGTTGCATACACCGTGGGGCAAATCATAGAAGCCGCCCAACTGGTGCGCCATCGCATGCACAAAGCCCAGCGAGGCATTGTTGAAGGCCATGCCCGCGAGGAACTGTGCGTAAGCCATATTCTCCCGCGCCGTCAGATTCTTGCCGTCGCTTACCGCCTGACGCAGGTTCTGGCTGATCAGTTCCATCGCCTTGATCGCGCAGGCATCGGTAATGGGGTTGGCCGCCGTGGACACATATGCCTCGATGGCGTGGGTCAACGCGTCCATGCCCGTGGCGGCAGTCAGGCCCTTGGGCATTGCCACCATCAACTCAGGGTCGTTAACCGACAGCAGCGGCGTCACGTTGCGGTCAACAATGGCCATTTTCACATGGCGCTCTTCGTCGGTGATGATACAAAACCGCGTCATCTCACTGGCCGTGCCGGCCGTGGTATTGATCGACACCAGCGGTAACTGCGGCTTGGCCGAGCGATCGACGCCTTCGTAATCACGGATATGCCCGCCATTGGTGGCACACAGCGCTATACCCTTGGCGCAGTCATGGGGCGAGCCGCCACCCAGCGACACAATAAAGTCGCACTGATGCTCCTTGAGCACCTTCAAGCCCGCCTCGACGTTGGCAATGCTCGGGTTCGGCTTGGCGCCGTCGAAAATCACCGAATCAATATCCTGCAACGCGAGCTTCTCGGCGATCAACGTCGCAACCCCCGCCTTGGCCAACCCCGCGTCGGTCACAATCAAGGCCTTGCGAAAACCATAATTGCGAATCGCAGTCATGGCTTCATCCAGGCAACCGTTACCCATAATGTTTACAGCAGGAATAAAGAAAGTGCTGGTCATGTCGAGTCCTCTTCGCGGGTCATTGGCTAATTCGGTCTCCACAGCTTCCTCCAATCACAAAGCAGCAATGTTGATCTGGCTCAACACTTGAGCGTGATAAAGTCCGCTACCGCCCACGCCTTGAGACGATATTTGCGATGACCCCCTTCCAGGAATTTGATGCCCAACTAGAAGACTGGAACCAGTTACGCACCAGCACCCCGTGCAGCGGACTGCTGATTGGCAACGGCGCCAGCATGGCCGTGTGGCATGATTTCTATTACGACTCGCTGTTTGAAAAAGCCAAAAGCGTGGCCGAAAAGCCGCTGAGCCAGACCGAACTCAGCGTGTTCGAGGCCCTCGGCACGCGCAATTTCGAACATGTGCTCAGCGCCCTGAAAACCGCAAGCAAGGTCAACAAGGCACTGGCCATCAACTCGGCCTCGCCGCGCAAACGCTACTACGCAATCAAGGAAGCCCTGATCAACTGTACCCAGGACGTGCACATTCCCTGGCGCCTGATGCAGCCTGAGACCCTGGCCTGCTGGAACGAAGAACTGGCGCGCTACGCCACGGTGTACTGCGCCAACTATGACCTGCTGGCACCCTGGGCCGTGATGCACGCACCCAAAGGTTTCAACGACCTGTTCGGTACCCCGCAGGCAACCTTTGAGCCTGCCGCGGCACTGGCCAAAAGCAGGACTACACGTGTGCTGTACCTGCACGGCGCGCTGCACCTGGTGAAAAACCAGGAAGGCAAGGCGCGCAAGCTGGCAGCCAACCAACCCACATTGCTAAGCAACTTTGCGATCAACCACTCCATCAGCGCCCTGGACGACGTACCGCTGTTTGTCAGCGAAACCGGCAGCGAAGACAAGCGAAAATCCATTCGCCAGTCCGATTACCTGTCTTTTTGTCATGAGCAGTTGCTGACCCAGAAAGACGCGCTGTGCATCTTCGGCCACAGCTTGGGCGAGCAAGACCAGCACCTGATCGATGCCTTGCGCCAGGCACCGCTGAAAACCCTGTGCATCTCGATTTACCCGCGCAGCGAAGCCTTTATTCGCTTTCAGAAAAACCACTACACAGCGTTGTTTGCCGACAAGAAGCTTGAACTGCGCTTCTTTGATTCAAAAACCCATCCGTTGGGCGATACCAGGCACTCAGTACCTGTGGAACGGTAAACCTGTAGCCGCTGACGAGCAGCGGCAACAGGAAAAACTGCAACTGTGGGAGCGAGCCTGCTCGCGAAGGTCGTTCGCGAGCCTGTCTCTTATACACATCT
>NZ_JASJWL010000076.1:0-21542 GCF_035019225.1 Pseudomonas sp. CCC4.1
TGATGTGTATAAGAGACAGCGCGAAGGTCGTTCGCGAGCAGGCTCGCTCCCACAAAAAGGCTTGATCGGCAACAGAGTCTCTTCAGGGGACAGAAGAGTCAGAGGCGCCAATGGTTTTCAAACCGCGCCCAAAATCAACCCGCGGTAATGCCCGGGGTTGGTCCCCGACCATTTGCGAAAGGCCTTGTAGAATGAGCTGGTATCGGCAAAGCCCAGGCGCTGGGCAATATCGGCATAGCTGTGCTCAGGCTCGGCCAGCCAGCCGATTGCCAGCTCCTTGCGCACGCTGTCCTTGAGCCCCTGAAAGGTTTGCCCTTCGTCCGCCAGGCGACGGCGCAAGGTCGATGCCGACATGCACAGACTCTGCGCCATGCCCTGGGTCTCGGGCCACTGCACGGCCGGCAACTGGCGCAGATTCTGTTTTATCTGACTGGCCAGGCTTTGCGGGTCGCGGTACTTGACCAGAATATTGGCCGGTGCTTCGGCCAAAAACCGTTTCAACTCCTGATCGCTGCGCTTGATCGGTGCATCCAGGCAATCAGCGGCAAAAATCATCCGCGTGCGTGGCCGCTCAAAGCGCAGGTTCTCGGAGAACATCACTTCGTAGTCTTCGCAGTAATCGGGCGCAGCACAACGCAGCTCAATGGCCAGAATCGGAATCCTGCGCCCGGCCAGCCAGCAGGCCACACCGTGCACGATCATCCAGTAGGCAAAGTAGGTAAAGCCACGGCTGGCCTGTTGCTCAGGCTCGTGCAGGACAATCTCGGCCACGCTTTGCTGACGCACCAGGCGTGCAGGCAAACGCTCCAGCATCAACGACAGAAACCCCAGTACCACCTCCAGACCCCGGGCCAGGGTTGGCTGCGCCATGGCCGAACGGCACATGAACTCCAGGCTGCCGGCCCGCAACTTGCGCGGGTCCATGCCAAAAAATTCGTCGTCCAGGCGCCGCGCCAGCAACCGCCACATCCGCGCATAGACCATGGCCGGTACACGGGCATCCGGCTGGTCAAGCAACTCGCGCGCGATGCCGACCTTGTGCAGCACTTCATCCGTGGCACTGCCCGGCGCACAGCTTTGCAGCAGCGCCTCACGCACCAGATGAATGGAGATGGTGTCCTTGTTCAGCATTGGCCCTGTTCCATGCCCGATGACGTATCGATGACGGCCATCTTAAGCAGCACGGATCAAAAAGCCAGCAGTAACTTGCCGCTGGACAGGCAGCGCCAGCGGCGCGGCCCGTGGCTCAGGCAATCAATCAGCGGTTATCCACCGTGGTGATTTCACGACGCTCGGCCATGCTTGCCGGCACGCCCTCTTCGTCGGTGAAAAACTGTTGGTACCACTCGCGTAGCTGATAGACCGGACCATCGCCCTCGGCCAGCACCGGGTTGTTGATGCGCACCTTGTGCGTCCAGATATCAACGTCCTGATAGAACGAGTCGCGGTTACGCTGCACATAATCCACGGCCAGCGCTTCGTTCTGCTCATGGGTCCAGCCCGGCACTTTTTTCACCATGCAGCCAAAACGCAGTTCAAAGCTGTTGGGGCCGATCGGCACGTGGCAATTGAGCAGGATGGACTTTATTTCCAGCCCTTCAAACACCGCGCTCATGCGTGTCAGGTGCGTCGCGGGGCCGTAATAGGCCGACTCGGCCACCAGGTCACCGCCCAGCCGCTCGGAGTCGCCATGGAAGATTTGCTGAGCAATATGCCCCTCGAACACATTGTGGAAGTACTTGGTCGGCGTGCCATGTACCGGACCGAAATGCTGGGCGTCCACCAGGTTGTCGACCAGCTCGCGCGGGTTGGTGTCGATGATCAGCTTGTCCATATGCCAGCTGTGCAGCCACTCATCGCTGTCCAGCTCCGGTAGATGGGGGATCACCACATCTTCGGCGGGCGGCTTGCCTTCAGGGTTGTTCCACACAAACAGCAGATTGTTGACCTCGCAGGTCTGCCAGGCACGGGTTTTGGCCTTGGGCGGAATGCGCTTGCAGTAAGGGATCTCGACACACTTGCCGCTGGCTTCGTACTGCCAGTGGTGAAAGGGGCAGACCACACGGTCGTTCTCGATAGTGCCCTGGGACAGGTCGGCGCCCATATGCGGGCAATGGGCGTCGAGCACACTGATCTCGCCCTTTGACGTGGCAAATGCCAACAGTCGCGAGCCGAACACATTCAGGGTATGTAGCTTGCCATCACGGTACTCGTCTGCCTCGCCCAGGCAATGCCAGCCGCGACCATAGCGGGGCGACAAAGCATTCTCGACGTGGATGTGTGCGAGTTTAGTCATTTTTATTATTCCTCAGGTTAAGGGCCAGGGCGCTTTACCCGATGATCTTCACCGAGGTTCGGGGTGGGCTCATCGTTCAGATGGACTAGAGGGGCTGCCCTCACCCCAACCCTCTCCCGCAGGGAGAGGGAGCTGGTTTGCGGTGATCTTTGAGCCGCGTGCGGTCAGTCCCCTCTCCCCCTGGGAGAGGGTCAGGGTGAGGGAGCGCTTAGCGCCAATCCTCGACAATCCCGTGTTCACGGGCAAACGGCTGGCAGTGAATGGTCTTGCGCTGGTGATCAACCGCCCCTTCATGGGTAGCCAGCCACAGCATCACCGCTGCTGGTACCTCTGGCGGCGCAGAGCCTGCACGCAGGGCAATGACGCCTTTGTCACCAATGGTGGCGCGCAATGCGTCAGTGGTCACCACACCCGGGTTGAGGGTATAGGCACGAATCCCCTGCTCCCCCAGTTCCACCGACAATATGCCCGACAGCCTCGACACTGCCGCCTTGCCCGCACCATAGGCGTAACCCCAGCCGCCCTTGCCCGCTGCCACCGGCGGATCGGTTTCTCCAGCACCGGAGGTGACGTTGATCACCACACCGCCGCCCTGCTCGAGCATCTGGCTGACCACCGCCCGGGTCAGCAAGAACGGTGTCATCACATAGCCCTGAAAGACTCGCTCCAGGGTCTCGGGCTGCAACTGCATAAACGGTACATTCAGATCGCTGCCCTGGTAGATGGCATTGTTGACCAGTACATCCACCCGGCCATATTCGGTAAACACAGCCTGGCTGGCGGCCAGTACCGACTCACTGTCGAGCAGGTCCATGGGCACCACCAGCGCCTTGCGTCCCAGCTCACGGATTGCCGCTGCGGTGGCATTCAAACTGCCGGGCAGCGGCGTACCATCCGGGTTGCGCAAGCCGTGGGCATGGCTTTGACCTTCGTCCAAGCTGCGCGCACTGATGGCCAGATCAAAACCTGCACGGGCAAAGGCCAGCGCGGTTGCACGACCAATGCCGCGACTGGCGCCGGTAATAAATGCCACTTTGTTCATAAAAGCCCCTTAGCGGTCAGAAACGCTGTGTACGCACCATTGCGTCCATGCCGCCGTCGACAAACACTACGCTGCCGGTCATGAAACTGGCCTGCGCCGATTGCACAAAAGCCACAACCCGGGCCAGTTCTTCAGGAGTGCCCGAGCGCCCCAGTGGTGCGACAAACTCACGTACGGCCTTGCCAAACCGCGCATCGTCCTTGGCCGCCTGATGCAGCGGGGTTTCCACCGCGCCCGGTGCAACCACGTTCAAACGGATACCTTGCGGGGCCCATTGCACCGCCTTGCGCCGTGCGGCACAGGTCACCGCATACTTGGAACCGGCATAGGCCAGGTGCGTCTGACCCAGGGCATTGGCCAGTTCCAACGCCTTCGCCTCGTCACCGGCGAGCATCGCGGCAACCATTGGTTCCTGCTCGGCACCCGAATGGGTGGCCGCCACTGAACCGATCACCAGTGCAGCCGGGTTCTCCCCCTTGGCCAGCGCATCGGCCAGGCCATCAAGCAGTTCACTGACGCCAAAGTAGTTAACCGCCAGCACGATGCCGCTGGAAGGTGCGGTCACCCCGATCCCGGCGCAGCACACCAGCCCGTCGAGCACCCCGCCGCATTGCTCAAGCACCTGCGCCACTGCCGCCTGGCGCCCGGCACGGGTCGAAAGGTCAGCGATCACTTCGGCATTGCCACGGTCAATTCCGATTATCCGGTGGCCCGCAGCTCGTAATTGCGCGCACACGGCGGCGCCGATCCCGGAAGCGGAACCGCTGACAGCAGTAACTGGCATAAGACTTTCCTTGATGATGCAGGCGCAGGCGGCCTGGCTGACGAAAAACCGGCGGTGGCGCAAACACCCTCGCCGGCGGGCATAAATCCTTAAGCGCTTTTACGAACCGGACGCGCCAGTTGTGGCGCCGGCACCACCACGGACTCAGCCGCTCGCAAGGCGCACTTGGGCTTTCCCAACGCGACCACGCTGTTCAGCAAAATCCTCACCAGCTCGGTCTGGCGGCGCACACCGGTCTTGGAGAAGATCGAACGCAAATGCGCCCGCGCGGTGTTGCGCCGGATATTCAGGTTTTCCGCCGCTTCCTCCAGGGACAAGCCGTTGGCCAGTTCCATCGCCAGCGCCGTCTCGGCCTTGGTCAGGTTGAACAGTTGTTTGGTCACCACTTCACTGGCCAGCGATTTGCCTACCGAGTCGCGGATATAGATCACTGCCGCCGGTTTGCTCTTGCCTTCGGCCCACTCCAGCGACGGAATGGCCTCGACCACCAGCCCCAGGCTGACCTGACCCGAAGGTCGGGTCACGGACATCGCATCGGCTGTCGCCCCGCCCTCACGCACTTCCTGGCTGAAAGCGTGCTTGACCAGGCGTTGCAGCTCGCGGTTGTCGCTGGGGTAAGTGGCTTCCAGCCTGCCCCCCACCAACTTGAGTCCATCAGCGTTCTTGAGAATTTCTTCGGCCACCGGGTTGAGGCGCAGAACCTTGCCGGTTTCGTCGAGCACGATGGTCGCCACCGACAGGCGGCTGATGGCCTGGGCGTACAACTCGCTCATGGACTCGCTGCGATCGAGCAGGTTGTGCAGATGCAGGGCGCGGCGCAAATGCGGCAGAAAACTGCTGCACAGGGCACGCTCGGCACTGGAGAAAGCCGGGGAAGACTTTGGCCGGGTGATGCGAAACCGCAGCTTGCCGCCATCGGGCGTGGAAATGTCGGCGCCCATCACGTGATAGACATTCTGCGGACCGCAGTAGGCCTTGAAATAGGCCGACTGCACCCACTCGCTCTCGCTCATCAGGTCTTCGACGGTAAATACCTGGTCCAGCGCCTGCCCGACAAAGGGGGTATTGGTTTGCGGATAGGTTTGATAGGTCAGCTCGCCCTCGCCTTCGATATCTCCGGCAACGATCATCAAGCCCAGATCGGGCTGATCGGGCACTCGCAGGATCAGGGTTGCGTAGTTGGCCCGGAACATGCCACGCACGGTACACAAGGTACGACCCATTATTTTGGGGTCCAGGGCACCGTCATAAAAGCTGCCGACCATCTGATCGTAATCGGCCAGTTCAAGCCCCAGACCGGCCAGGGTCTGGTGATTCAAGGTCACTGTATCCACGGACTTATCCTCGCTTCGGGCCAGGTTCATGACCGGCCCTTTTTATTGTTCTTATGACTAGCGGCTAACCTTTGCACCACATCCGTAAAGCTGTGCAAAAGCGACTCAGTGTGTCTGTATGCCTGCCGTCATACAAGCCCGGCAAGCTGTCTGCTTCAGCGGTTTGAAGAGTCCTTCGCAGCAACGCTCGGCTTGAGCGGATAATGCCCGGCGGTCGCTTGCGCCGGGCGAGTTTTGACCTTGACCAACGGTCGTGCCAAATTGAACCAGGCCGCCAGCGCCGGTAGCAAAAAGATTGCGCCGAGCACGTTGACGAGAAACATGAAGGACAGCAGTACACCCATATCAGCCTGGAACTTCAGGGGAGCAAAGGCCCAGGTACACACGCCGATGGACATGGTCAGCGCCGTAAACACCGCCGCCGTACCCCGTTGGCACATGGCCTGGTAGAACGCCGTGCGCAGATCCTTGCCGTCAGCCATTTCATGGGCAATCCGCTCGTACAGATAGATCCCGTAATCGACTCCCACCCCCACGCCCAGTGCCATCACTGGCAGGGTCGCGACTTTCAGGCCGATGCCCAGGGTCGCCATCAGGGCGTTGCACAGGATCGCGACGATGGCCAGCGGCACCAGAATGCACAGCACCGCGCGCAATGAACCAAAGGTCAGCCAGCAGAACAGCGCCACCGAACCGAACAGCGCCGCGAGCATCACCACCTCGGCCTGCTTGACCGCTTCGTTGGACGCCGCCATCACCCCCACGTTGCCACCGGCCAGCAGAAACTCCACGTTTGGCCCTTGCAAGCCGCCGATGATGCGCTGGGTTTCGTCCACTACATGGCTCACGGTCGACCCTTCGTGATCGGTGAGGAACACCAGGATCTGCATGCGCTGGCAGCCTTCGGTCACCAGGCCGTCGTCCGGCATGTAAGCGCGAGAGCCCTGGCTCAGGCCGCGCTCGGAACCGGGGATCGCCGACCAGCGCGGGTTGCCTTCGTTATTGCCGGCAATCACGGCTTTACCCATGCCTGCCACGCTCTGCACTGACTGCACACCCGCCACGCTGCGGATCTGGAAGTCGAATGATTCAATGGCGCGCATCACTTGCGGTGCCAGGCAACCTTCTTCGATGCCCTTGACCTGCACGAACACCGACATCACATCCAGGCCAATCGAATAACTGTTGATGATCTTCTGGTTGTCCTGGTTGTAGCGCGAATCGGCGCGCAGCTCCGGCGCACCCACGCCGATATCGCCCACTGCCAGATCCCGGGCCTTCCAGGCACCGACACCGAGCAGCAGCAGGCTGACCACAAACACCGCCAGCGCCGGTTTTGGCTCGGCCAGCGCCGACAGCCGCCACCACAGCGCGTGCTTGCCCTGCACCTTGAGCCCTTGGGCCATCGCCCCCGGCTCAAGCTTGAGATACGACAGGATGATCGGCAGCATCAGCTTGTTGGTGATGATCATCAGCATCACCCCGATGCATGCGGTCACGCCCAGTTCATGCACGATGGGAATGTCGATCAGCATGATGACGCCGAAACCCAGGGCGTTCATCAGCAACGCCAGCGAACCCGGGATGAAGATCTTGCAAAAAGCGCCGTGCGCAGCCTGCACCGCAGAGCTGCCCGCCAGTACATCCTGTTTCCAGGCATTGGTCATTTGCACCGCATGGGAGACGCCGATCGAGAAGATCAGAAACGGCACCAGAATCGACATCGGATCGATCCCCAGCCCCAGCAACGGCAGCAACCCCAACAGCCAGACCACCGGCAGCAGCGCCACGGCCAACGCAACCACCGTAAGGCGCCATGAGCGTGAATAGACCCACAGCATCAACGCGGTGATGACAAAGGCAATCACAAAAAAGCCGATGACCGTCGTCAGGCCTTCAACCACGTCCCCCACCAGCTTGGCGAAGCCGACGATGTTGATCTCGATATCATCATTGCTGTACTTGGCACGGATATCTTCCAGCCGCTGGGCCACCTCGGCATAGGACACCGATTTGCCGGTTTGCGGGTCCATGTCCTGCAGGTCGGCGCGCACCATCGACGAGGTCAGATCATTGGCCACCAGACGCCCGACCTGTCCGGAGCGGGCGACGTTGTTGCGGGCCTGGGACAAGTCTTCGGCCGTGCCGGTAAAGCGCGGTGGCATCACCACATCGCCGAAAAAACCGTCCTCGGTGATTTCGATATAGCGCACATTGGCGGTGAACAGCGACGTCACACTGGCACGGCTCACACCATTGATAAAAAACACGTCATCCGTGACTTTGCGCAGGGTTTCCAGGTACTGGCGGTTATAGATATCGCCTTCGCCTTTCCACTTCACACTGACCAGAAAACGGTTGGCCCCCGTGAAGTACTGGCTGAAGTTGAGAAAGTTGACCATAAAGGCATTGCGCACCGGGATCTGCTTGTTAAAGCCCGGGTCCAGTTGCGTGTGTGTGGCGCTGTAACCCAGGGCCAGGGTCAATAATACAAACAGCGCCAACAGGCTCTTGCGCCAGACGATCAGCAAGTCGGCAATACGCTCGACCGTGCGATTTACAACACTGTTTTCACTGCTCACCGGGCACCTCCAAGGGCAGCAACACCGCCATCAGTCCCCTGGAACACACCGCGCTCGCCGCCTACCAGCAGCCGTGAGCCCACCATTACCGCCGAAGTCAAAGTACCCAGCCCCGGCAAGCGCGTAGCGCTGACCAGTTCACCCTTGCCGTCCAGGCGTACTACCGAGCTGCCAGCACCGACAATCAGCAGGCCACCGTCGTTGGGCAATAGGACATGGCCGTAGAGCGGCAATTGATTGCCGACTTTTACCGGTTCCCAGGTCTGGCCGAAGTTCTGGCTGACAAACACATGGCCGCGCATGCCATAGGTCACCCAACGATCGGGGCTCAGGCGTACCACACCAAACAGCGAGCCGTTATAGAACGGCTCGAGCTTGTGCCAGCTGTGCCCGCCATCGTCGCTGCGCAGCACCAGCCCTTGCTCGCCGACCACCATGCGGCGACCGTCTGTTCCGCCATCCATGCCATTGAGGTGAGCGCTATCCACCTCCAGCGGCTGGGCTTGCCAGGTGCGACCGTCATCCCCGGACTGGTAAAATTTGCCGAAACTGCCGAACGCCAGGACACGATTGCCGCCGGCACTCCAGATGCCCAGCAAAGGCTCGGCGATTTCGCCGTCGAAGCGCACTTCTGACCAGTTGGCGCCTTCATCTTCGGAGCGCACAATCCAGCCATCATGGCCGACCGCCAGCAGGCTTTTATCCGGCAGCGCCACCAGTGCGGTAAGGGTCAGATCACGCTGCGGCTTGACCGTCGCTGGCTGCCACGAGCCCCCCTGATCGTCGCTGAGCAAAATATTGCCGCGCTCGCCGACGGCCACCACCCGCTTATCCAGATACAACATACCGTTGATTTGCAGACGATCGGGCCGCAACTGGGCCGAAGCGACATCGGAGGCATGACGTGGAGAGAAGGTAAACGCGATGGTGACAGCGACGATCAGGCAAACCAGATAGCCAATTATTGAGCGCATGGTCGATGCCTCGCTGCACGATTCAGTTGCTGGGCAGAGTTCATGCAGCCAGTCCTCTTTTTATTATCGTGGATGCTCTGGCTGCCTCCTCGGCGAGGCGTCCAGAACCTTCCTTCGATAATCGGACTGGTGAGTCACAGGCACATCGTCCAAATGGCCTAGCTGGAATGGGGGGTGCAAGCGTATAGCCGGGTTTGACTGACGCGCCGGATAGATATCCGGCGCTTTCGTTGAGCTGAAATCACCGGGGCGACCTGCCCCTCAAGACGCCACTAATGCCTGCGCCTTCACCTTGCGTCGCTGAATAAAATACCCCAGCACCGCCAGCGGCGCCGTAGCCAGCATTACTTCAACCGTGATTTGCAGCGGCTGGCTGATAAAGGTCGACACCAGCAGGCTGCCCAAAAAGCACAACCCAAGCTGCAACGTATTTTGCAAACCTGCCGCCTTGCCTGAGTTCTCCGAAAATGGCATCAGTGCGCTCGCGACAACAATCGGATAACTCGCACCGTTAACCAGCGCCATCAAACAAAACGGGATCAGCAAGGTGGTCAGCGTCGGCACGGTCTGGGTCGCAACCCCATACAGCCCGACCATGCTTGCGCAGTAAGCCACCAGCAACCAGGGTAACAGCGCCCGCCCACTGATCCCCTGCAAGGCGCTGCGACAGCTGTAACCACCCACCATAAATGCCACAGTAGGCAGCGCGTAGCTCAAACCGATATCGCTTGGGCTATAACCCATATCGCCCAAAATAAAGGGTGAGGCCGTCAACCAGGCGAAAAAGCTGGCCGAACATGCGGCGAAGATCATGACGTTGCCACTGAATTTAGCCGTGCACAGCAGGTGCCAATAGCTCACCCCGGTTTTAACTGCCTTTGGCGCCACACGGGGTTTTTCCTTGAGCAGCAACGTGGGTACGATCAGTAACACCGCCAGGCCCAGCAATACCGCAAAAATCGCTTGCCAGCCCAGGTGACTCAGTACCACGGCCCCCAGCAAAGGAGCCAGTGCCGGTGACAGTCCCATCAGCGGCATGATCCCGGCAAACACGCGGTTGGCCTGGTCAGGCGGGTATCGGTCGATGACCAGCGCCTGCCAGGTTACTGCCGCCGCGCAAATGCCGATGGCCTGAATAAACCGCAGGCTCAACAGCAGCACACTGTCCTGCACCCAGAACATGCCCGCGCACCCCAGGGCAAACAGTGACAACCCCGCCAACAACACCGGTTTGCGCCCCAGGCGGTCCGATAACGGCCCCCAGAGCAACTGGCCGATCGCGAACCCGGCCAGAAAGATGCTCAGGCTCGCGCCCACCGCACCGGCTGAAAGCCCCAGTTCACTGCGCAACGTGCCAAATGCCGGTAAGTACATATCCATTGCCAGGTAGCCCAGCATGCTCAGCCCGGCGAGATAACAGGTAAAACCAAAAGTGTTTTTCATGTGCACCCAAAAACTTGCCATCAAACAATTTGTTGACTGCCGCGCATTATCCAGCTGAGGATTTGCTTGTGAAGCGATAATAATTGCCAACTGGCATCGAATTTTTTGAAGGCAAACCCATGTGGTCTGAATACTCCCTGGATGTAATTGATGCAGTCGCCCGCCACGGCAGTTTCAGTGGCGCAGCCCAGGAACTGCACCGCGTTCCCTCCGCCGTCAGCTACACCGTGCGCCAACTGGAGCAATGGCTGGCGGTACCGCTGTTTGTACGTCGTCACCGGGATGTGGAACTCACGCCTGCCGGGCGGATGTTTGTCAAAGAAGCCCGCGACGTCATGAAAAAAATGCTCGGCACCCGCCGCCTTTGCCAGCAGGTTGCCAATGGCTGGAGCGGCCAGTTGCGGGTGGCCGTGGATTCAATCATCAAAAAACCGCGCTGCCAGCAGATGGTCATCGACTTCTACCGGCATTTCCCCGACGTGGAACTGATTGTTCAATACGAGGTGTACAACGGTGTGTGGGATGCCTTGGTAGACGGCCGTACCGATCTGGTTATCGGAGCCACCCGTGCAGTGCTCGTGGCGGGGAGCTTTGCCTTTCGCGACATGGGTTTTCTGCACTGGCTGTGCGTCGCCAGCCCGCGGCATCCGCTGGCGTCCATTGGCGGATTGCTGGGTGATGAGCACCTGCGCCCCTACCCTGCACTGTGCATGGATGACACTTCACGCAGCCTGCCCAAACGCGACACCTGGACCCTGGATAACCAGCGCCGCATGATGGTGCCCGACTGGGCTTCGGGGCTGGCCTGTTTGAGCGACGGTCTGTGTGTCGGCATGGTGCCCGCCCATCTGGCCCAGCCACTGATCGACCAGGGCCAACTGCTTGCGCTGAGCCTGCAGCGACCCTTTCCGGCCAGCCCTTCGTGCATTGCCTGGGCACAGAACAACCATTCCCCGGCCATGAGCTGGCTATTGGAGTACCTGGGTGACACCGCCACCCTGAGCCAGGAATGGCTCAATGAACCTCAAACAGAATCGGATACAGCGACACCACCAGCAGAATCGCCATCGTCAGGTTGAATGCCAGCAGCCACTTGGGCCGGGTCAGCACATTGCGCAACGCGCTGCCGCAACCGGCCCACACGCAGACACTGGGCAAGTTGATGATGGCGAAGACCAGCGCGATGACAAACACGTTGGCGATGTAACCCTGGGACGGCGTGTAGGTGGTGATTGCACCAATGGCCATCACCCAGGCCTTGGGATTGACCCATTGAAACGCCGCCGCGCCCCAGAAGCCCAGTGGCCTGCCCTGGGCCGCACCCGACTCGGACACCGGCCCCGAAGTGGCGACTTTCCACGCCAGATACAGTAAGTACGCCGCCCCCAGATAACGCAAAACGGTGTAGGCCATGGGCACGGCCTTGAATACACCCCCCAGCCCCAATCCAACCGCAAGCACCAGGAACATAAAGCCGAAGCTGATGCCCAGAGCATGGGGGATGGTGCGCCTGAAGCCGAAGTTGACCCCCGATGCCAGCAGCATGGTGTTGTTGGGGCCGGGGGTGATGGACGACACAAAGGCAAAGAGTGCGAAGGCAGAAATCAGTTCGAGGGAAAACGGCATCTTGTTATCCGGCAGTCTGGTGAGCGGTGTGTTCACACTATCGGATTACCGAGCCGGAATTGCGCTACAGATGGCCATTATTTTGACCACACACATTTGCCAGATCAAATGATTTGACTGCGCAATTTTCACATCACTTTCACATCGCTGCGCCTAGATTGGATCCACTCCTTTAGTGAATCCCATTTAGGCCCGCTTCCCCCAGCGGGCCTTTTTTTTGGCTGGTGTTCAGTCATCCAGGGTCTGAGCCGCTTTTGCCGGTTTGGCGGGCTTTGTCGATTTGCCAGCGGCTGCGCCCTTGGCCGGCGTCTCCACCGCAACCGGTGCCTGGGTTTCCTTTTCGGCAGCGGGCAAGGCATCGATGGTTTTAAACAGCTCAGCCAGGTCAACATCCCCCACTGTCTCGACTTTCTTTTCCCCATCCTTGCCGATCAGGATCACTTTGGCCTTGTCGATAATCATCCCCGGCTTGAGCCCGCGAATCAGCGACATGGTGCTCTGGGGTTCAAGGTCCTTGCCATCGCGTTTGCCTGTAATGCCCACAATCGTATAGAGCACCATATTGCGCTGGTCAAAAGCCTGCTTGTTGGCCGGATCTTCAAGGGCTTTTTTGAGGTTGACCAGGGTTGGGTCGGCATCTGCACGGGCGACCACTACCAGCGGGCGAAACTTGCCGCGATCCTGTTCAAGCGGGCTTGGAACTTCAACGGCCTGCACCGTGCCTGCAACCAGCACAGAAGCAAGGATCAATAAACGGATAAACATCCAGATCTCCTTTTATTATCGGACCGGCTTCGCGAACGTGCTGCCAATGCCTTGAAACCCTTGGCGTTGAGCCTGTATTCCCAAGCTTAGGCCAAGGGATCCGTCACGCAACCGGGTTCCCGGACTTTGCCTTTCAAGTTTATTTTTTGCAACTGCATCCAAATCCTCCTGCTGCGGGTAGTACCCGTAACAGCAGCGTGCTGTTATCCCATCAGGAGATCGGAACATGAACGCAAAACCTTTGATCAGCCATGCCAGCCTGACACTTGCCGCCATGCTGCTGGTGGCAGCCCAGGGCGCCTGGGCACAGTCGAATTTACCCGAAAACATTAGAGTTCCCGACGGCCACAAGATGGCAATGACAACAGTTGGTGTAGGCGAAATCACATATGAGTGCAAAGAAAAAGCCAGCACTCCAGGCGAAATGGAGTGGTTTTTTGTAGGCCCAAAAGCTCAGCTCAATGACACAACTGGTAAACAAGTTGGTAGCTACTTTGGCCCGCCCGCGACCTGGCAAGCCCTGGACGGTTCCAAAGTCACCGGCACCCAGCTCGCAGTGGCCCCTGCCGGGGCTGGCAACCTGCCCTATCAACTGGTCAAGGCCAATCCTGCAGAGGGCAAAGGTGCCATGAACGGTGTGAGTTACATCCAGCGTGTGGCACTGAAGGGCGGTGCGGCACCTGCCAGCGCCTGCACAGCCGCCAACAAGGGCCAGCGACAAGTAGTGCCATACCAGGCCGATTACATTTTCTGGGCCAGCCGCTAATGCGTTACATCGTCTACGCTGCTTCGATGGAGACCGGGCAATGACCGGAGATGTCCCATCTGCAACGGCGGAACACAGTGACACTACCTGAGCCACTATTTGACTATGAGGCCTGCCTGCTGGCCTGCGCCCGCGGCGAGCAGCAGGCGCTGGTGGCCCTGTATGCCCAGGAAAGCGCGCGCTTGCTGGGGGTAGCCAAACGCATTGCCCGCGACAGCGCACTGGCTGAGGACATCGTGCATGACGCTTTTATCAAAATCTGGATGCGCGCCGCCAGCTTCGATCCCGGGCGCGGTTCTGCACGAGGCTGGATTTTCAGCCTGACCCGGCATCTGGCCCTGAACTGCAGGCGCGACACTCGCCTGGAAATTCAAGTCAGCGAAAGCAGCGAACTGGCCTTGCAACCTCTGGCCACTCTCGACGGGCGCCACCAGACGCAGGACCCACTGCAATGGCCGGATGGCTGCGAGCGCATATACGGCTGCCTTGAGCAACTCGACCCGGCCCGACGCTCCTGCATTGTGCATGCCTATGTTGACGGCTATACCCATGCAGAAATTGCAAACAAACTGGACACCCCTCTGGGCACCGTAAAAGCCTGGATCAAACGCAGCCTGAGCGCCTTGCGCGAGTGCATGGGATGACTTTTACACCTGACAATAGCGACCCGGCCGATCTCGATGCCTTGGCGGGCGAATACGTGCTGGGCACGCTCAATGGGCAACAACGGCGTGCGCTTGAGCAACGCCTGCCCCATGAGCCTGATCTGCAGGCCGCAGTCGATCGCTGGGAAGCGCGACTGTTGCCCCTCAACGACCTTGCCCCGGCGCAACAGCCTTCAGAGCATCTGTGGCCGAGAATCGAGCGCAGCCTGAACGCCCTGAATGTCCCAGCCCTGCCAACACAGGCCCGTACTGGTTGGTGGAACCTTCTGCCATTGTGGCGCGGCCTGACGGCCGCAGGCCTGGCCGCAACGCTGACACTGGGCGTGGCATTGTGGTCCGTGACCCCAGCCATCTCACCGCCCGCCTATGTGGTGGTTCTGGTGGCACCACAAAGTCAGGCACCCGGCTGGGTCATCCAGGCCAACGATCGTGAACACATCCAGCTGATCCCCCTTGGCGTCGCGCAAGTGCCCGGCGACAAGGCCCTGGAGTTCTGGACCAAGGCCGACGACTGGGCCGGGCCGGTGTCCCTGGGGCTGGTCAAGCCGGGACAAGTGCTGTCACTGCCACTGGATCGCCTGCCGCCGCTGTCGCCCAATCAACTTTTCGAGCTGACCCTGGAAGGCCCCAACGGTTCGACAACAGGCAAGCCGACAGGGCCGATCCAGTTTATTGGCCGGGCTGTCAAAGTGATTTGACCGCTTTGGTTTTCGCCCTGGTTTTCGCCCTGTAGTGACGGGCAACGGCCACCACCACCATCAATGCGACCACGCCCAGGGCAATCGGCAAGCGATAGGGCTTAAGGTCGCCCAGTACGCCTTCGAGAAACTCCCCGGCCCAATAGCCGCCACTGGCAAACAGCGTTGCCCACACGGCCGCGCCCACGGCATTGATGCAGAGAAACTTCAATGGCGAGACCTTGCTGGCACCGATCACCATGGGCCCGATCAGGCGCATGCCATACAAAAACCGCACCGAAAAAATGGACACCGTCGGATACTGGCCAATCAACTGCGTCACGCGATCAATAGCGGCCTGCTGTTTGTGCAGGCGGAGCAACAGGCGAGCACCGAAATAACGCCCGAGCCAGAACAACAACTGATCACCCAGCATCCCCGCCAGGCTGGCATAACCAATCACCGGCAACAGCTTGAGGACATGCTGGTGTGCCGCCATCCCCCCGAGGATCAGAATGGTTTCACCTTCGAGCAAACAGCCGATAAAAATGGCCAGGTAACCATACGTTGCCAGCAGGTAATTGAAGTCAATATGTTCAAACATGCGCGATCCATAGCTCCATTGAAATCAGGGTTTAAAACGCAATGGCTCAGTGCCGGTGGCGATGATGGATATCCGGGAAATGCGGATGGTTATGGCTGATGACCGAATGCTGATGTGCATGACTGTGAGCCTTGCCCGCAGGAATATCTGCGGCATGCTCATGTTCATGCTGGTGATGTTCATCGTGGGTATGGCGATGGGAGTGCTCCAGCGGCTGATGTAAATGCTCATGCTCATGGCGCTCGGTCAGATGCAGCCAGACCCCGACAATCATGCAGCCAGCAGCCAGCCAGAACAGCAGAGATACCGACTCGCCCAGCAGCACAATGGAAATTGCCGCCCCCAGAAAAGGTGCCGTTGAAAAGTACGCCCCGGTGCGCGCCGCCCCCAGGCCGCGTAATGCCAGGACAAACAGCACCAAGCTGACACCGTAGCCCAGGAAACCGATCAGCAGGGTCGGGCTCAGTACCCCAAACGACGGAACCTTCGCCCCCAAAGCCAATGCAATCGCACAGTTCACCAACCCCGCGAAAAGGCCCTTGGCGCCCGCGATATACAGCGCATCAGAAGCAGATACCTTGCGCGTCAGATTGTTATCGACCGCCCAACAGAAACAGGCAAACCCCACCGCCAATGGCCCAAGCCAGGAAAGCGACACTGCCGCAGATGCCCCGGATGGCCAGGACAACACAACGCCGCCGGCAATGATTGCCAGCATCCCCAGCACGATTCGCCGGTCTGCGTTTTCCTTGAACACCACCCAGGCCAGCAGTGCCGTGAGCACTGGTTCAAGATTCAACATCAACGAAGCCGTCGCCCCGCTGGTGAGGGTCAAAGCGAACATCAACGCCACGGGGCCCAGGATCCCGCCAAATACAATTGCGCCGAGCAGCCAGGGCCATTCACCGGCACCCAGACCCGAGGGCTTCCAGCCCCGATCGCGGACACAGCGCACCAACAGCAAACCCAGGCCACTGCCCAGGTACAACAGCCCGGCCAGCATCACCGGCGATACTTCGGTACCCAGCAGCTTGGCCAATGGCGTACTGGCCCCGAACAGCGCTGCCGCTGCCAATGCGTAAATCACACTCGTATTCATAACGCCCGCTCATGTCCCAGCTGTGCAAGCAGCCTAGCCTACTCGGGAATACGCGCCGCAACAGCGCTGCAAATACCCTCAACACAGCGGGGACACCCCCGGCGTGGTGCATATATCTATGATTTTTCGACGGTTTTACCCAGGCACGGAGAAAAAAAATGTACCACAATGGACACTATCGACCTTGCCTCATGAGCGCAGGCTCTATATATTCGTCCACCTGTTGCGCAGGCTCTTGAGTACTTTCTTTGTTAAAGCACCTTCCTTCGTGACCCGCTTTATAGCGCTACCGCCCGAATGGCGAAATTGGTAGACGCATGGGACTTAAAATCCCCCGTTCGTAAGGACGTGCCGGTTCGATTCCGGCTT
The DNA here is from genome assembly GCF_035019225.1 of Pseudomonas sp. CCC4.1. Taxonomy (NCBI): domain Bacteria; kingdom Pseudomonadati; phylum Pseudomonadota; class Gammaproteobacteria; order Pseudomonadales; family Pseudomonadaceae; genus Pseudomonas; species Pseudomonas sp. CCC4.1. The sequence goes on from NZ_JASJWL010000076.1 coordinate 17,027, forward strand.
CGGGCACCAAACAAATCAAGGGCTTGCATGCGATTCGCGTGCAGGCCCTTTGTTTTTTCACCGCAAAAAAACAGACCGCTCCGCAATTCTGTTTTTTACCCCTTCTCTGTCTTCCTGCCAAAACGGGCGTCATTCTCCTGCGCAAACACAAAGCCCAGCACTAGGCCGGGCTCGGGGGTTATCACACCTGATTTCCAGACAGGTAATCAGGTGTTGCGCGTTAGAAAGAACTCTTTGTCGAAGCCTTCAACAATCGGCATAGCAGCACGCAATCGTCGGTGGCCCTCTTCGCTAAGTGACACCAGATTTGCGCGATGATCTTGCGGGTTCACTTGCTTTTCAATAAGCCCGTCCTTACCCAGGCGGGATATGATTTGCGAAATATGCATGCGATCCATACCGGTAAAACTGGCGATTCCATGCTGAGTCACCTGCTCGCCCTCTCTAGTCAGCCAACCACTTACAGCCAGGATAGCGAACTGTGGCTGGGTAAGCCCCAAGGGCTTCAAGCGGACATTAAGTTGACGCTGCCAGTCCAAAAAGTCGCGCCAGAGTCTGAATCCAGGGCTGTCGCTTGGCCCCGCGAAGGCAGAACCACTCCAGTTCTCCTCGACGCCGTCCTTGCTCACACTCATAGGGAGCTTGCCCGGGCTTCACTGGACTTCTTAAGCCCCTGCATCGTATTGGGTAACGCTGCCTGGATGGATCTACCTATCAGGTATCGAAACAGAAAGCTCAATGGCCCGGAGAATTCAACCCAGTGAGTTGCGACAGTGCCCCCCTCTTTTTCCGTGAGCAGGTGCCCGAATTCCATGCGACATAACGGCAAACGGCTTTGCGCCGAAAACGACTTTTCTTCGGTCATCTCAACAATCTGAATGCCAGCCTTGGGCCCTACCCTGGGTTTAAGCCAACCTTTGGCTCCCAACTTGAGACCGCCAGGCAAGCTGGCACTACTCACTTCTGGGTCCCAGTCAGCCCACCGTCCCGCATCCCTATACAAGCGGAACACTTGCGCGGGGGTCGATCTGATTTCAATAGACTCTTTGATTTCCATGGCCTTTGCCTTGCGTCTGTAGGGTCAAAATAATTGTAAATGCATTTACAATATAAAACCACACACCAGCAACGGCTGGTAAAAATCGCTACAAACACGATCCTCTTAGGACTCAGCTCCAGAGTTGGACTCCCTGCTCATCACCGGTCAGCACCAACGGCAATACAATAAGCACACCGCCGAGATACGACTCAGGCTCAGTGGCCAGCTGGGGCATACAACGGTCGTGATGACCGAGATTTACATCCGTCAAAGGGGCGGCAAAAAGGCAACCCAACCAAATGATTTTTGACGGGCATTCTTCACAGCAATTATTTTTGATCACGTAGAAGCAATGGCCTTCAGGGTCCTGGCACCGTCTCGCTGCGAAACATACACAGACACAGATCTAACCTACTGTTTTTAAAAAATAAATTTTTTGAATTAAAATCCCCCGTTCATAATGACGGGCCGGTTCGATTCCGGCTTCGGGCACCAAACAAATCAAGGGCTTGCATGAGACTCCTCGTGCAGGCCCTTTTTTTTGTTCGCTGCGATTTTTTCGGGTTATGCCATCGCTCATTGTTTCGAGTGGTTGGCGAGGTCTTCGCTTGACTGCCACCAATCGAGAACTGCTTGGTGTCGGGTCATGTTCAACGTCACTCCCTCAGCGAGCCAAACCCCCAGCACAGCAACAACCATTCCACTCCACGCCATGCCATGCCAACCCTGGCATGACCTCATCGAGCAATTAGTTCGCCATTACCGATGCCAATAGCGGCACCATGAAGAACAACGCCGACACCCGCGCTGCCTGATGAGAGCGGGCCATAGTCAATAGACTGAAAGTGCTGTCAGCCGATATTGCGCAATGAACTACAGCATCCAGGCGAAACATTTCTCCGCCGTTGAATGCACTGACGCTACTCACGACCCCCCACATATGCTCTTCGTCAGTAAACATCGAAAAGAAGGCAACTACCCTTGCAGCAGGGACTTCAACACAAGCGCATGAGCAACCTGTACAGAACCTATCCCCCGCTCGTTCAGACACAGGCTACACCAGCAAAAACATCGTGACCGGGCAGCGCCCTCTGGTTCTTTTCGCCATGCCATATTTATTATATTACTACTGACCGCCATAACAACAATGCAAATTAAAATCATAAAATTAAAGATCACCCATATTAAAACCGACATACAAAAACCACCCCACACCTCGCCTCATCACCTGAGACCCCACACTACAAGGCCGAGCAATTGCATTACCAGGACTGCACATGCGCGACCACTCAAACTGCAACAAGGCGCCACTAGCCTGCCACCAGCCACGCAGAAACACATCAGATTAAACAAACCATATAACAACTATCGTCAACACCGACCTGCTGCGCTGACTCATACCTAAAACCTCATAACATTAAGATCGAATTGATATTTCACCGTCTTCTACTACAAACGCCCCTTCACAACGACAGCCAAGTGGTCTGGACTTTACATTAAGAGACATAACGTGCACCCACCGAAAACCATTAAAAATAAGACAAAAATGATCATTTTCAATCTCTTGAGCAGCCATACAACCACTCAAAACTTACCCAACCGCAATCATGCCAGCGCAGGACGCCCCCCCTTTTAATTACACATATACTTTTTAAAAACAATCAGCCCACCTCATTACTCGCACGAAAAACATCCGAACACTAGTTACACAACTTGAAATAACCTACAGCCGTACTACTTTAAAAATATGAGCCATCAAGACTACCTACTCACTGCTGGGCTGCCATGGTTTCGTGCGCGACTTATAGCTTAAATATCAGTAACGCGCTCACACTGTTAAAACCGGATCCAATAACACTGTTTGATAGCAACATCTACCTCCCCTCAAGAGGCCTCGGACAACATGCACACCCCTTATTGTGCCGGAGCAACTAGCATTTGGCTTGCGCACAACAAAGCCCCGCCCGCTCGTCACAAGCGCCCTGGTCTTTAACCAACACTCAGATACCGCATGCAAAGGCGGTAGTTTCTGATGCACATCATATTCTTTCATCAGAGGTTGGCGTACATCCCGCCATATACAATCATGAACAAGATTTTTTCTGTGGTATGGAATTACTCCTTGGGCAGTTGGGTAGTCACTAGTGAGTTTGCGCACAAGAAAAATAAAAGCGGACCTTGCAAGGGCATAAGAACATTAGTGATTGTTACTGTTGGACTGTCATTAGGGCTGCTACCCACATTTGCCTTTTCCAGCACGGCAATATCGGGAGGCGTGATCAGTAACAGTTCGGCAACAGGTAATGGTGGTGCGCCGGCGACCGTAGACTTCTATTCCGTAGCCATTAGCGCCGCCTCTGGCTCCCCTGCCAGGAACAGAAGTGTTGCGATCGGTGAGGCTTCCGTTGCAACAGGCGACAGCTCTGAGTCATTCGGGCGACTTGCCGTCGCTACCGGCACTTCCTCTGTTGCTATCGGATTATCTAGTAATGCTTCTGGCACTAACTCTGTCGCATTGGGCGAAACCAGCAATGCCTCAGACTTGGGAGCCTCCGCCCTGGGTGCTGAAAGCGTTGCCAACAGCCAAAATTCGACAGCTGTGGGTACTTCCAGTCAAGCTTTAGCCATAAACGCTACCGCGCTTGGTTTCAATAGCAGGGCCTCTGGTGCAAGCTCTATGGCCTTAGGCGTCAGCAGCACTGCTTCAGGTATAGCCTCCGTAGCCCTGGGAGCTAGCACGATAGCGTCTGGCCAAGACGGCATTGCTATCGGCAGCACTTCACAGGCAACCGCTGCCAGCTCCCTGGCTATCGGCTCGAACGCAAGAGCTACCGCAACCGGGGCAATCTCCATGGGTAGCGGCTCTCTGGCTAACTCGAACGATAGCGTCGCAATCGGTACCTCGGCGCAAGCCACTGGCGGCAAAGCCGTATCCATTGGCGCAGGCAACACAGCCACCGGCAACGGCGCTGTCGCCATCGGTGACCCTAACACGGCAACCGGCACCGGCGCAGTCGCCATGGGCGCCGACAATACCGCCAACGGCCAGGGCAGCGTGGCCCTGGGCAATGCCAATACGGCAACAGGCCAAGGTTCCGTGGCGCTGGGTAATAGCTCCCAGGCCAACAGCGCCGGTTCCATTGCCCTGGGCGATGCAGCCACTGTGGTCAACGCCGCTACCCAAGGGTTGGCACTGGGCTCAGGGGCAACATCCAACAACATCGGGGCCGTTGCACTCGGCGCCAACAGCACCACGGCGGCGGCAGTCGCCACCACAGGGGCAACCATCGGCGGCGTCGCTTACACCTTTGCCGGGACTGCACCCGCCAGCGTGGTCAGTGTCGGCAGCATTGGCGCAGAACGGCAAATCTCCAATGTGGCTGCTGGTCAGATCAGTGGTACCAGTACCGATGCCATCAACGGCAGCCAACTGTTCGCCACCAATCAACAGGTCACCACCAACACCACCAATATCGC
>NZ_JASJWL010000077.1:0-20137 GCF_035019225.1 Pseudomonas sp. CCC4.1
AGATGTGTATAAGAGACAGGTATGCCGGTAATACCGTGTTGCTGCCATCGCGAGCAAGCCCGCTCCCACAAAATCGCCTTTATGGCTGTAATGTTTTGTATAAAACCGCACAAAATAGCGTGACCTATGAGTCATAACGGGCATCTTCACTGTATCGTGTGAAACGTACGGGCGGGTGCCGGGCCTTTTTCGGGCTGTTTTGTTTATTTTTACGCACCCACACAAGCCCTTTTATTGTCAGCGCCCCTCGATTATGTGAGCGGGTGATCTCCAGCTATTTAGTATTGGGAAGCCACAATGATTGGCATTAAAAGCATCGCCAGTTACGTGCCAGCAAGCGGTGTAGACAACTACGCGCAGGGCGCGAAGTTCTCCAAAGACGAAGAATTCATTCTGGGCAAGATCGGTTCGGCGTTTCTGCCGCGCAAAGACGCTGACCAGGAAACCTCCGACCTGTGTGTTGAAGCAGTCAACGCACTGTTTATCAACAATCCTCAGCTTAAACGCGAATCCATCGACGCGTTGATCGTCGTCACCCAGAACGGCGACGCCGAAGGCCTGCCGCACACCGCGGCCATTGTCCAGGACAAGCTAGGTCTGCCGACCCACGTTGCCGCCTTTGATATCTCCCTGGGCTGCTCGGGCTATGTCTACGGCATCTACGCGATGAAAGGCTTTATGGAAGCCGCGGGCCTGAAGAACGGTCTGCTCGTGACGGCCGACCCGTACTCGAAAATCGTTGACCCGGAAGACCGCAACACCACCATGCTCTTTGGTGACGCGGCCACCGCTACCTGGATGGGCGAAGACGCTCCCTGGCAGCTGGGCAAGGCCAAGTTCGGCACCGACGGTTCGGGTGCGCCGCATCTGAAAGTCAGTGATGGTGTGTTCTTTATGAATGGCCGCCAGGTGTTCAACTTCGCGCTGCTCAAAGTGCCTGCGCACTTGAACGAGTTGCTGGAAGAGTCCGAGCTGACCTCCAAGGACATCGACGCGTTCTGCATCCACCAGGGCAGTGCGGCCATCGTTGACGCCGTGGCCCGTCGCTTTGAAGGCGAGCCGGAGAAATTTATCAAGGATATGGTCGAGACCGGCAACACCGTGTCGTCGAGCATTCCGCTGCTACTGGAAAAGCACGTGATGGATGCCACCTGGAAACGGGTGGCGCTGAGCGGCTTTGGTGTGGGCCTGTCGTGGGGCTCGGCGATTATCTATCGCCAGTAAGCATTACGTTGAAACACAAAACGCCCGTGGCCCTAAAGCCATGGGCGTTTTGCTTTCTGGCAGGGCTGATTGAAACTGTGGGAGCGGGCTTGCTCGCGATGGCATCACCCTGGTTTGCCTGAAGCACCGCGCCGCCCGAATCGCGAGCAAGCCCGCTCCCACACTGGGGGGTGCCCGGCAGCTCATCGCCCCGCTAACCCCCTGAATTACAAGGCATGGCCCCCTTGCCTGCAAAAAAAATCAAAATAAACCTCAAGCAACCTGCGTTTACGACGATAACCATTACGAAGGTTCTCTAGGCCACACCCGGCGGTTGCCAGGGCCGGAAGCCGCAGTATTCATCCAATGAGGATTTCGTCATGGCTTTATCAGTAAACACTAACGTCACGTCCCTGACCGTTCAGAAAAACCTGAACAAAGCCGGTGATGCGCTTAGCACCTCGATGACCCGTTTGTCCTCCGGCCTGAAAATCAACAGCGCCAAAGACGACGCGGCGGGCCTGCAAATGGCCAACCGTCTGACTTCGCAGACCAAAGGCATGACCGTAGCGATCGCCAACGCCAACAACGGCAACTCGATTGCTCAGACTGCTGAAGGCGCGATGCAGGAATCAACCAATATTCTGCAACGTTTGCGTGAACTGGCCCTGCAGTCCGCGAACGGTGATAAAAGCGACGCTGACCGTGCGTCCCTGCAACAAGAATTCACAGCAAAAACCGGTGAACTGACCCGTATTGCTCAAACCACTACCTACGGTGGTCGTAACATCCTGGACGGTTCGTTCACTAACCAGTCCTTCCAGGTCGGCGCTGATGCCAACCAGACCATTTCGTTCGGCATGAGCGATATCAGCGCTACTGCTTTGAAGGGGTCTTACAGCGAGGCATCTTCGGGTGGGGCGGCTATGCAGGGGCTTTCAGCTTCTGCTATAGGCTCTGTACTGGCTGGTACGGCTACCACGACTACTACAGCTGCTTTTGCTAGTACTGATGGTACTGCTGATCTTACTTTAACTACTGGCGGAGCAGCGTCATCGATAAATGCTACGGACAAAATTACTATTAATGGTAAGGCCGTTGCTCTGACTGATGGCATGAAAGGCAACGATCTCGCCGCTGCCATTAACACTGCCGATTCTAGCGTTACAGCAACATTTGATGATAAGACTGGTGTGATGAATCTTGCCTCGGCAAAAGACATTGTCGTTGGTGGTGCTAATGCTGATAAAACAGGTATTGCTGCTGCTACAATTTCTGCTGGGGCTACTGCTACCAGTTCAGCTGTTGATAATTTGAAAACAGGTGGCACTTCGAATCTTGCAGCTACAGATAAAATCACTATCAACGGTAAAAGCGTAATTGTTACTGATGGCATGTCGGGTACTGATCTTGCCACAGCTATTGGTAAAGCTGATGGAGATGTTAAAGCAGTTTTTGATGCTGCCACCGGTGTAATGAAGCTTACTTCTACATCATCTATTGTTGTCGGTGGTGCCGATGCAGGTAAGGCGGGCCTTACAGCAATTAAATCTCCACAAACAACCGCTACAACAACGAATGTCTCAAAAACTAACAGCTCAAACATGGGGGCTGATGGTGGAATTTCCGTTAACGGTAAATCAGTAGCTTGGACAGCGTCTGAAACAGTCGATCAAGTTTTGAATAAAATGAAGGCGGTTGATGGGATCAAATCTGCTTCAATCAATAGCGATGGGCGAATCGAACTCACGTCAAAAGATGGGAGTGATATTAAGCTGGCTAACACTCAAGGAGGTTCGTTGGCTCAGTTAGGGTTGTCGGCTGGCACTTCTCAAGCAAAATTGACCGCTGATACTTCGATTGAGTTGAACGGCGTTGAGGTTAAGTTCAAGAAGGGGGATAACGCCGACGCAGTCGTCTCTTCGATCAACAGCGCCAGCACAGGAGTGACCGCCAGCAAGAATGAGGACGGCACGTTGAAGTTGTTTTCTAACAAAGACATTACTGTCAAAGATGGTGGCGCCGGTACAGGCTTGGCTGCACTGGGTCTGAAAGCTGTTTCTGATGCTGGCACTGCGAAAGCAACCACTGTTGAAACCAGCGTTGCCAGCCTGAGTGTTCTGACCGCCGCTGATTCGCAGCGTACCGTTCAGGCGCTGGCTGATGCGATTCAACAGATCGACACCCAGCGTTCGGCTTTGGGTGCTGTGCAAAACCGTTTTGACAGCACTGTGGCCAACCTGCAAAGCATCTCTGAGAACTCCACCGCTGCACTGGGTCGTGTTCAGGACACTGACTTCGCTTCTGAAGCGGCTCAGCTGACCAAGCAACAAACCCTGCAACAGGCGTCCACTGCGATCCTGTCTCAGGCGAACCAACTGCCTTCCGCTGTGATGAAACTGCTTCAGTAATTTCAGCGCTCGGTTGATAACGGAAGGGCGCGTTTACGCGCCCTTTTGTTTTTTCAGTGGTGAGGTAATGACATGGACATGAGCATCAAACTGAGTTCCGCCTACCCAACCGCCGTCGGGCCGTCCAGCCCAGCGCCCGCATCGGCTGCAATCCCCAAGGCTGACGCAGATGACATCGCGTTGCCCGGCAAGCCGCCTGAACGTGTCGAGCTAGAGAAAGCCGTCAGTGATTTGCGTGACTTTGCGCAGTCTAACCAGCGCCAGCTGGATTTTTCGATTGATGACACCACCGGCATCATGGTGGTCAAAGTCATCGCCACGCACAGCGGTGAAGTGATTCGCCAGTTGCCTTCAGAAGTCGCTCTAAAGCTCGCGCAAAATCTGGCAGACCCGAATAGCCTGCTTTTTAACGCCAGCGCTTGAAGGTGGCACGAAATGTGAAGCTATCCGTGGCTTCGGCATTCTTTGTCAATAAAGTGTTCGCCAGCCAAGCGGCAGCCACCGGATAAGGAGAATAAGCATGGCCAGTTCAACTATTACAGGTGTGGGTTCGGGGTTCGATACGGTCGGTATCGTAAAGGCCTTGGTCGATGCTGAAAAAGCACCCAAGCAAGCCCAGATCACCAAGCAGCAAACCGTCACCACGACCCAGCTGTCGGCGGTGGGCACCGTGAAAGCCTCGCTTGAGACTTACCGCACAGCCATTGCCAAGCTCAACAGTGTCTCCAGTTTCAACGGGTTGGCGGCGACGTCATCCGATGAAAAAATTTCCAAGGTCACCCTCGGTGACAAAGCCGCCAGCGGTACCTATGCGCTGAAAGTCACGCAACTGGCGACGGCGCCAAAAATCACCAGCAAGGTGTTTGAAGGCAGTTCGGCAGTCGTTAACTCTAGCGAAAAAGATCAAACCCTGACCCTCTCGCAGTCGGATAGCAGCTACGATGTGAAGATCCCGGCGGGCGCGACCATGCAGCAGACCCGTGATGCGATCAACACGCAGCTGCAATCCAAGGGCTTCAGCGCCAACGTCCTGACGGACGCCAACGGCTCGCGTCTGGTGATCAGTTCGCAGACCACCGGCAAAGGGTCCGACATCACCATCAGCGGTGACTCAGAGCTGGCTACGGGCTATGACGCCGGTAAACCGCCAGTCAATGCTGAATACACCATCGATGGTATTGCCATGGAGTCGACGAGCAACAAGGTGACCTCGGCCATCAGTGGCGTGAGCCTTGAGTTGCTTGACACCAAGGAGTCCACGATTACCGTGGCGTCCAACACTACGACCCTGAAAACCTCGGTACAGTCGTTTGTCAGTGCCTACAACGCGCTGATGACCAGTATCAACACGCAAACCAAAGTGACCGCCACCGGCGATGCGGCGACCACCACCACCGGCGCCCTGACCGGTGATTCGTCGATGCGTCAGTTGGTCAACGGTATTCGCAGCGAGCTGCTGCAAAATACCAGCGGCTCTTCCATCGGCAACCTAGCGCAAATGGGCATCAGCACAGACCAGAAAACCGGATTGCTGACCCTCGACGACACCAAGTGGAACGCCGCCGTGGCGCTGCCTAACGGTGCGACCGAGATTGCCAAGGTGTTTGCCGGTGACACCGGTTTGATCTCGCGCATGACCAAAGCCACCGACAGCTATGTGGGGACGGCCGGGCTGCTAACAACTCGTGCGGCAGACTTGAATACCAAACTGACGGACCTGACGACTCAGCAGGGCGATCTGGATCGCCGAATGGACTCGCTAAAGACATCCCTGACCGCCAAATATACGGCGATGGACGGCCTGATTGCGAAGATCAACGCCAGCAGCTCAAGCATCATGACCACGCTTAATTCATTGAATAACCCTAAGTCGTCCAGCTGATTTTTCAGAGTGTGTGGCGCGGCTTCGTGGCTAAAGTTTTCAGCGCCACAGTCGACATAAGGGTTAAGTCCCAGACAATTTGTTACGAGGTAAGAACATGAACCCGATGCGCGCCCTTCGTCAGTATCAGAAGGTTAATTCCCACGCTCAAATCTCCGAAGCCAGCCCCCATCGTCTGATTCAGATGCTGATGGAAGGCGGTCTGGACCGTATGGCCCAGGCCAAGGGCGCGATGAGCCGTGGTGATATCCCGCAGAAGGCCATGTTGATCACCAAGGCCATCGATATCATCACCGGCCTGCGTCAGGGCCTGGATGAAGATAAGACCGACGACAAGGCCGCGCTGGAGCAACTGGACAGCCTGTACGAGTACATGACCGTGCGCCTGACTCTGGCCAATGCCAAGAACGACCCGGAAATCATCGATGAAGTGGCACGCCTGCTGATCACTGTAAAAAGTGGTTGGGATGCCATCGCCCCGCAATAAGCCAGAGGAGTGCGTCATGAGCCAACTGCAACGTATTCAGGAAACCCGCGAAGCGCTGATTGATGCCCTGGCCGAGCGCAACTGGGATGCCATCGGCGAGCTGGATTCGGCCTGCCGGGTGTGTGTCGAGAATGTGCTGGACGAAGCGCCACTGGACGAGGCTGTTTTGCGCGAAAATCTGGAGGGGTTATTGGTGGTGTATCGCATGTTGCTGGAGGCGGCTACTGATGAGCGCCAGGCGGTCGTTGAGCAGATGGGGCAGATCAACCAAGCAAAAAATGCGTCAAAGGTTTACCATCTATTCGGTTAAGGCCTAAAGAATATGTGGTTAATTGCGTTTTAAACCGCCATAAATTTGACTCGGCACAGTTTTTTGACTTAACTAGCACGTTATTCTGTATTCAGTCGTCTTAGATATCCAACAGGGTTAGGACGTCTACATATGTCCTGCCATCCGGGGCATTGAGTTGACTAGGGAAGTTGCTATTGCATGTGGCGTGAAACCAAAATCCTGCTGATCGATGACGATAGCGTCCGCCGCCGTGATTTGGCGGTGATCCTGAATTTTCTTGGCGAAGAAAATCTGACCAGCCCCAGCCACGAATGGGAGCAGGCTGTCAGTGCCTTGCCGTCCAGTCGCGAAGTGCTTTGCGTGCTGGTCGGCACCGTGAGTACTGCCGGTGGCTTATCAGGACTGCTTAAGACACTGGCCGCGTGGGATGAGTTCCTGCCGATCATGCTTTTAGGTGAAGTTTCTTCCCTCGACTTGCCTGAAGACCAGCGCCGCCGGGTGTTGTCCAGCCTCGAAATGCCCCCCAGCTACAGCAAATTGCTTGATTCCCTGCACCGTGCCCAGGTCTATCGCGAGATGTACGACCAGGCCCGCGAGCGCGGCCGTCATCGCGAGCCCAATCTGTTTCGCAGCCTGGTCGGTACCAGCCGGGCGATCCAGCATGTGCGCCAGATGATGCAGCAAGTGGCCGATACCGATGCCAGCGTGCTGATCCTCGGCGAGTCCGGCACCGGCAAGGAAGTGGTGGCGCGCAATCTGCACTACCACTCCAAGCGTCGCGACGCGCCGTTTGTGCCGGTCAACTGCGGGGCGATTCCTGCCGAGCTTTTGGAAAGCGAGCTGTTCGGTCATGAGAAGGGTGCCTTTACCGGGGCCATCACCAGTCGTGCCGGGCGTTTTGAACTGGCCAATGGCGGCACGCTGTTCCTCGACGAAATCGGCGATATGCCGCTGCCGATGCAGGTCAAGCTGTTGCGTGTGTTGCAGGAACGTACATTTGAGCGTGTGGGCAGCAACAAGACCCAGTGTGCCGATGTGCGGATCATTGCCGCCACCCACAAAAACCTTGAAAGCATGATTGAAGTCGGCGCCTTCCGCGAAGACCTGTACTACCGCCTCAACGTATTCCCGATTGAAATGGCACCGCTGCGTGAGCGGGTCGAAGATATTCCGTTGCTGATGAACGAGCTGATTTCGCGCATGGAGCACGAAAAACGTGGTTCGATCCGCTTCAATTCTGCCGCCATCATGTCGTTGTGCCGTCATGCATGGCCGGGCAACGTTCGCGAACTGGCCAACCTGGTGGAGCGCATGGCGATCATGCATCCGTACGGGGTGATTGGCGTCGTTGAGCTGCCGAAAAAATTCCGCTACGTGGATGACGAGGACGAGCAACTGGTCGACAGCCTGCGCAGCGATATGGAAGAGCGTGTGGCGATCAACAATGCCACTACCGACTTCGTGGCCAGTGCCAACGCGATGCTGCCGCCTGAAGGGCTGGACCTCAAGGATTACCTTGGCGGGCTGGAGCAGGGTCTGATCCAGCAGGCACTGGATGACGCCAACGGCATCGTTGCGCGGGCGGCAGAGCGTCTGCGGATTCGTCGTACCACCCTGGTGGAAAAAATGCGCAAGTACGGCATGAGCCGTCGCGAAGGTGAAGAGCAGGCGGATGATTGACGCGTGACTTTGTGGGAGCGGGCTTGCTCGCGATAGCATCACCGCGTTATTCCTGACACTGCGAGGCGCCCAAATCGCGAGCAAGCCCGCTCCCACATAAGCCGGGGCTGGCATAGCGGTTCGCTTGTGTTAGCTATTCAGGCACGGGTATTGCTTCGCTTGGTCTAACGGACCGTTTTATGACGGTCAGCCCAGCGAGTACGCCCCATGCCTCAAGCCGCCGTCCAGTTGTCCTCGGCCCCCGATCCCTACAGTCTGCTGGAAGCCCGCGTCTCGGAGCTGACCGGCGAGCTGGCAGTGGTCAGTGCGCAGCGCATGGCCGAGCTTGCAGAGAAAGAGCGGCTGGCCAATCGCTTGCAACACCTGCTTGATCTGCTCCCTGGCGGGATCATCGTGATTGATGATCGTGGTCGCGTGCGCGAGGCCAACCCCGCAGCCTGCGAGCTGTTGGGCCTGCCGCTGGAAGGCGAGTTGTGGCGCCATGTGATTGCCCGCTGTTTTGCACCTCGGGAAGACGACGGCCACGAAGTATCGCTCAAGGACGGTCGGCGCCTGTCGATTGCCACCCGTTCGCTGGATCCCGAGCCCGGGCAACTGGTGTTGCTCAATGACCTGACAGAAACCCGGCGCCTGCAAGACCAGCTTGCCCGCCATGAGCGCCTGTCGTCTCTGGGGCGCATGGTTGCTTCCCTGGCCCACCAGATTCGTACGCCGCTGTCGGCGGCGCTGATCTACGCCAGTCATCTCACCGAGCAGGCGCTGCCGGTGGAAACCCAGCAGCGCTTCGCCGGGCGTCTCAAGGAGCGCCTGCACGAGCTGGAACATCAGGTGCGCGACATGCTGGTGTTTGCCCGTGGCGAACTGCCGCTGAGCGACCGGGTTACCCCCAAGGTCCTGATGCAAACCCTGCAAGCAGCCGCGCAAACCCATGTGCAGGGTGTGGCGATCCGCTGGCAGTGCGATGCCTACACGGGGCAGTTGCTGTGCAATCGCGACACCCTGGTCGGCGCGCTGCTCAACCTGATCGAAAACGCCCTGCAGGCCGGTACGCCACAGGTGCGGCTCAAGGTGCATCTGTATCGCCGCGACAACAGTTTAAGGGTGTGTGTCAGCGACAACGGCAGTGGCATTGAGCCGCAAGTGCTGGCGCGCCTGGGCGAGCCGTTTTTCACCACCAAGGCCACTGGTACAGGTCTGGGCCTCGCGGTGGTCAATGCCGTGGTGCGTGCGCACCAGGGGCAATTGCAATTACGTTCGCGGCTGGGGCGTGGCACCTGTGCCTTGCTTAGCTTGCCGCTGATTCCCGTTGTAGCGGAGGCAAACTGATGGTGATGCGAATTAACGTGCTGTTGGTCGAGGACGACCATGCGTTGCGTGAGGCCCTGGCAGACACACTGTTGCTGGCAGGTCACGGTTTTCGCGCCGTCTGTTCGGGGGAAGAAGCCCTGGCTGCGGTGATGCTGGAGCCGTTCAGCCTGGTGATCAGTGACGTCAATATGCCCGGTATGGATGGCCATCAGTTGCTGGCCCGCCTGCGCGCCTGCCAGCCGCAATTGCCGGTGCTGCTGATGACGGCTCACGGTGCGGTGGAGCGGGCGGTGGATGCCATGCGTGAAGGGGCGGTGGATTATCTGGTCAAGCCGTTCGAGCCCAAAGCCTTGCTCGATCTGGTGGCCCGCCATGCTCTGGGCAGCCTCGGCGTGGCCGACAGCGAAGGGCCGGTGGCGGTGGAACCGGCCAGCGCACAGTTGCTGGAGCTGGCGGCACGGGTGGCGCGCAGTGATGCCACGGTACTGATCTCGGGCGAGTCGGGCACTGGCAAAGAGGTGCTGGCCCGTTATATCCACCAGCATTCCCATCGGGTGGATCGGCCGTTTGTGGCGATCAATTGTGCGGCGATCCCCGACAATATGCTCGAGGCGACCCTGTTTGGTCATGAAAAAGGCGCCTTCACCGGCGCCATTGCCGCCCAGGCCGGCAAGTTCGAGCAGGCTGATGGCGGCACCTTGCTGCTGGATGAAATTTCCGAAATGCCCTTGGGTTTGCAGGCCAAGCTGCTGCGCGTATTGCAAGAGCGCGAAGTTGAACGGGTGGGCGGGCGCAAGCCGGTTGCGCTGGATATCCGTGTTGTCGCCACCACCAACCGCGACCTGGCGGGGGAGGTGGCAGCGGGGCGTTTTCGCGAAGATCTGTACTACCGCCTTTCGGTATTCCCCCTGGCCTGGAGGCCGTTGCGTGAGCGCATCGCCGATATCCTGCCGCTGGCAGAGCGGCTGCTGGCCAAACACATCAGCAAAATGAAGCACACTGCTGTAGGGTTTTCGCCCGATGCCAAGGCGTGCCTGAGTGCATACCCGTGGCCGGGCAACGTGCGCGAACTGGATAACGCGATTCAACGGGCGCTGATCTTGCAGCAGCGCGGCTTGATCGAGGCGGCAGATTTTTGCCTGGCCGGGCCTGTGGCCTGTGCACCTTTGCCGCCATTGACGCGCCCTGAGCCGCTGGCGGTGGAAGTTGTGGAGTCGGCGGGCGGCTTGGGCGATGATCTGCGCCGGCGTGAGTTCCAGATGATTATCGACACCTTGCGTGCCGAGCGCGGGCGACGCAAGGAAGCTTCCGAGCGTCTGGGCATCAGCCCGCGCACCTTGCGCTACAAGCTGGCGCAAATGCGTGATGCGGGGATGGATGTTGAGGCTTATTTGTTTGCTGCCACCTGAGAGCGTCACTAAACCCCTGTGGGAGCGGGCTTGCCCGCGAAGGCATCACCGCGCAGCGCCTGATTCACCGCGTCGATTAAATCGCGGGCAAGCCCGCTCCCGCAGGGGCAGGTGTTATCCTTGTCTGCGACGTTTTGTAACGTTAATTGTTATAAAACGGCAAGGAGCTGGCACCCTTGTTGCTACACCTCAATATGCGCTGTGAAAGTGTCAAAAAAATGCGGGTCGTCGGAGGCACTGGTCCATGAGCCAAGGTATTGAATTTAATCGATTGATGTTGGACATGCGGGCCATGCAGATGGACGCCATGGCACAACCGAAATCGGCTGTGCAGGCCGCTCCCGAAGCGGGTGCCAGCAGCTTCTCCGACATGCTCGGTAATGCGATCAACAAGGTCAGCGAAACCCAGCAGGCGTCGAGTCAGCTGTCCAACGCGTTCGAGATCGGTAAAAGCGGTGTCGACCTGACTGACGTGATGATCGCCTCCCAGAAGGCCAGCGTTTCCTTTCAGGCCTTGACCCAAGTACGTAACAAGCTGGTTCAGGCTTACCAAGACATCATGCAGATGCCGGTTTAAGGGCGATATCAAGTCATGGCAGATGCACTCCCGGATAACGTTCCGGCCAAAGCAGGCGCAGGCGGCAAACCGCTGTTTGGCCTGACCTTTCTCGACAATCTGGGCGACATGACCATGCTGCGTCAGGTCGGCCTGATGGTCGGTCTGGCGGCGAGCGTGGCGATCGGTTTTGCCGTGGTGCTGTGGTCCCAGCAACCCGACTACCGGCCGCTGTACGGCAGCCTGGCCGGTATGGATGCCAAGCAGGTCATGGAAACCCTGGCCGCTGCAGACATTGCCTACACCGTCGAACCTAATTCTGGCGCCTTGCTGGTCAAGGCCGATGACGTCTCCCGTGCCCGCCTCAAGCTGGCCGCCGCAGGCGTGACGCCCACCGACGGCAATATCGGTTTCGAGATTCTCGACAAGGACCAGGGCCTGGGCACCAGCCAGTTTATGGAGGCCACACGCTATCGTCGTGGGCTTGAAGGCGAGCTGGCACGGACCATTTCCAGCCTCAACAACGTCAAGGGCGCGCGGGTTCACCTGGCCATTCCGAAAAGCTCGGTGTTTGTCCGTGATGAGCGCAAACCCAGCGCTTCGGTACTGGTAGAACTGTACTCGGGCCGCTCGCTGGAGCCTGGGCAGGTGCTGGCGATCGTCAACCTGGTGGCTACCAGCGTGCCCGAGTTGAGCAAGTCGCAGATCACCGTGGTCGACCAAAAAGGCAATCTGCTGTCGGATCAGGGTGAAAATTCCGAGCTGACCATGGCCGGCAAGCAGTTCGACTACAGTCGCCGCATGGAAGGCATGCTTACCCAGCGCGTGCACAACATTCTGCAGCCGGTGCTGGGCAATGACCGCTACAAGGCCGAAGTGTCGGCCGATGTTGATTTCAGTGCGGTCGAGTCCACCTCCGAGCAGTTCAACCCCGACCAGCCAGCCCTGCGCAGCGAACAATCGACCAGCGAGCAGCGCACTGCCAGCAACGGCCCGCAAGGCGTGCCGGGGGCCCTGAGCAATCAGCCGCCGAGCCCGGCCAGCGCACCGCAGCAAACCGGCCAGGGAGCTGCTGGCGGGGCGGGCATGATCCAGCCGGGCCAGCCGTTGCTCGATGCCAACGGCCAGCAAATCATGGATCCGGGCACCGGCCAGCCAATGCTGGCGCCGTACCCGGCCGACAAACGTACGCAGTCGACCCGAAACTTCGAGCTTGACCGCTCCATCAGCCACACCAAACAGCAGCAGGGCAGGGTCAATCGCCTGTCGGTGGCGGTGGTGATCGACGACAAGATCAGCGTCAACCCGGCCAACGGTGAAATCACCCAGGTGCCATGGACCACCGATCAGCTGGCGCGCTTTACCCGTCTGGTGCAGGACGCCGTGGGCTTCGATGCCAGCCGTGGCGACAGCGTCAGCGTGATCAACGTGCCGTTCTCCACCGAGCGGGGTGAAGTGATCGCCGATATCCCGTTCTATTCTCAGCCTTGGTTCTGGGATGTGGTCAAGCAAGTGCTCGGCGTGCTGTTCATTCTGGTGCTGGTGTTCGGTGTGTTGCGCCCGGTGCTCAACAACATCACCGGTCACGGCCGCAACAAGCAGGTGGCCGGTATTGGCAGTGATGCCGAGATGGGCGGCCTGGGCGGTCTGGATGGCGAGCTGGCCAACGACCGTGTCAGCCTTGGCGGCCCGCAAAGCATCATGTTGCCAAGCCCCAGCGAAGGCTATGACGCGCAGTTGAATGCAATCAAGAGCCTGGTCGCAGAAGATCCGGGCCGTGTGGCCCAGGTAGTAAAAGAGTGGATCAATGCCGATGAGTGATAACCGCGCCGCCGCCAACGCCAAGTTGACCCGGGTCGACAAGGCCGCCATTTTGCTCCTGTCGCTGGGCGAATCCGATGCCGCCCAGGTGCTGCGCCATATGGGCCCCAAGGAGGTCCAGCGGGTGGGTGTGGCGATGGCGCAGATGCGCAACGTGCACCGCGAGCAGGTCGAGCAGGTGATGAGCGAATTCGTCGAGATCGTCGGCGACCAGACCAGCCTCGGCGTGGGCTCGGACAGCTATATCCGCAAAATGCTCACCTCGGCCCTGGGCGAAGACAAGGCCAACGGCCTGATCGACCGCATCCTGCTGGGTGGCAACACCAGCGGCCTGGATAGCCTCAAGTGGATGGAACCGCGTGCCGTTGCCGATGTGATCCGCTTTGAGCACCCGCAAATCCAGGCCATTGTGGTGGCTTACCTCGACCCTGACCAGGCGGGTGAAGTGCTCGGCCACTTTGACCAGAAGGCGCGCCTCGACATCATCCTGCGGGTCTCGTCGCTCAACACCGTGCAACCGGCGGCGCTCAAGGAGCTTAACCAGATCCTCGAGAAGCAGTTCTCCGGCAACTCCAACGCGGCGCGTACCTCCCTGGGTGGGGTCAAGCGCGCGGCCGATATCATGAACTTCCTCGACAGCTCGATGGAAGCGCAGTTGATGGACTCGATCCGGGATATCGACGAAGACCTTTCGGGTCAGATCGAAGACCTCATGTTCGTGTTCAACAACCTGGCCGATGTCGACGACCGCGGTATCCAGGCGTTGCTCCGGGAAGTGTCCTCTGACGTACTGGTACTGGCGCTCAAGGGCTCCGACGAGAACGTGCAGGAAAAGATCTTCAAGAACATGTCCAAGCGTGCCGCCGAATTGCTGCGCGACGATCTGGAAGCCAAAGGCCCGGTGCGCGTCAGCGATGTCGAGACTGCGCAGAAGGAAATCCTCACCATCGCCCGCCGTATGGCCGAAGCCGGAGAAATTGCTCTCGGCGGGAAGGGCGGCGAAGAGATGATCTAAGTGAGCAGCGGCGAAACCCCCGGTGATGTAATCCGTGCCAAGGATGTCGGTGCTTTTGATGTCTGGGGTCTGCCCAGCTTCGATCCGTGGCGCGAGCCCGAAGCAGAGCCCGAACCCGAGCCGGTTGAAGAACTGCCCGAGATGGAAGAGGTGCCGCTGGAAGAAGTCCAGCCGTTGACCCTTGAAGAGCTCGAAAGCATTCGCCAGGAGGCCTACAACGAAGGCTTCGCCACGGGTGAGAAAGAAGGTTTTCATAGCACCCAGCTCAAGGTTCGCCAGGAAGCCGAAGTGGCCCTGACGGCCAAGGTTGCCAGCCTCGAGCGCTTGATGGGCAGCCTGCTGGCACCGCTTGCCGAGCAGGATCAGCAGCTTGAGAAAGCCATGATCGGGCTGGTTGAGCACATGACCCGGCAAGTGATCCAGCGCGAGCTGAAAACCGATTCGAGCCAGATCGGGCAAGTGCTGCGCGAGGGTTTGAAGCTGTTGCCGATGGGCGCCGAGAATATTCGCCTGTTTATCAATCCGCAGGACTTTGACCAGATCAAGGCCCTGCGTGAGCGTCATGACGAGCAATGGCGGATTGTCGAAGACGACAGCCTGCAACCGGGAGGCTGTCGCATTGAAACCGAGCACAGCCGCATCGATGCCAGTATCGAAACACGGATCAAGCAGGCCATGAGCCAGTTGCTTGACCAGCTCCACGAACAGGCCCTGCACCCGGCGGCGCCTGATATCGACATCGATCTTGATGCACCTTAAGCGCACCAGTTTTGCCAAGCGCCTGGGCAGCTACGCTCCGGCGGTGTCCTTGCCGGTGCAGCCGGTGGTTGAAGGGCGCCTGCTGCGCATGGTCGGTCTGACCCTGGAGGCCGAAGGCCTGCGCGCGGCCATGGGCAGCCGTTGCCTGGTGATCAACGACGACAGCTTTCACCCGGTAGAAGTCGAAGCTGAGGTGATGGGCTTTAGTGGCAGTAAAATTTTTCTGATGCCCGTAGGCAGTGTCGCCGGCATTGCGCCGGGCGCCCGAGTGGTGCCGCTGGCCGATAATGGTCGCCTGCCGATGGGCATGAGCATGCTCGGCCGGGTGCTCGATGGCGCCGGCCGTGCGCTGGATGGCAAGGGGCCGATGAAGGCCGAAGACTGGGTGCCGCTGGACGGCCCCACCATCAACCCGCTCAAGCGCGACCCCATCAGCGTGCCGCTGGACGTGGGCATTCGCAGCATCAACGGTTTATTGACGGTGGGTCGCGGCCAGCGTCTGGGCCTGTTTGCCGGTACAGGCGTGGGCAAGAGTGTGTTGCTGGGCATGATGACCCGCTTTACCGAGGCCGACATTATCGTGGTGGGCCTGATCGGCGAGCGGGGCCGTGAGGTAAAGGAATTTATCGAACATATCCTGGGTGCCGAAGGCATCAAGCGCTCGGTGGTGGTGGCATCGCCTGCCGATGATGCGCCCTTGATGCGTTTGCGCGCGGCGATGTATTGCACGCGGATTGCCGAATATTTTCGCGACAAGGGCAAGAACGTCCTGTTGCTGATGGACTCCCTGACCCGATTCGCCCAGGCCCAGCGGGAAATCGCCCTGGCCATTGGCGAGCCGCCCGCGACCAAGGGCTATCCGCCGTCGGTGTTTGCCAAGCTGCCCAAGCTGGTGGAGCGCGCCGGCAACGCCGAGGCCGGGGGTGGTTCGATCACCGCGTTTTACACCGTGCTGTCTGAAGGGGATGACCAGCAGGACCCGATTGCCGATTCGGCGCGGGGCGTGCTCGACGGTCATATTGTGTTATCCCGCCGATTGGCCGAAGAGGGCCATTACCCGGCCATCGATATTGAAGCATCCATCAGCCGGGTCATGCCCTCGGTGGTCAGTGAAGAACATATGCGCCGCGCCCAGCAGTTCAAGCAGCTGTGGTCGCGCTTCCAGCAGGCGCGGGACTTGATCAGCGTGGGCGCCTATGTGCCGGGCGGCGATCGCGAGACCGATACCGCCATTGCCCTGCAACCGGCGATGGTGGGGTATCTGCGCCAGGGGTTGAACGACAATATCAGCCTGGCCGAGAGCGGGGCTCATCTGGGCAGTATCTTCGCCCCGGCAGCCGGAGGTTAATCGGCCATGGCCAGTGACAACAGGGCTTCGCGTCTGGCGCCGGTGGTGGACATGGCGGAAAAGACCGAGAAGGCTGCGGCCCAGCGTCTGGGACACTTCCAGGGGCAGGTCAACCTGGCCAACAGCAAACTGGGTGATCTGGAAAACTTTCGCGGGGAATACCAGGCGCAATGGGTTGACCGCGGCAGCCAGGGAGTCACGGGCCAATGGCTGCGTAACTATCAGTACTTCCTCGGCCAGTTGGAAACCGCCGTTGGCCAGCAGCGTCAAAGCCTGGTGTGGCATCAGAACAATCTCGACAAGGCCCGCGAGACCTGGCAACAGGCCTATGCCCGGGTTGAGGGGCTGCGCAAACTGGTACAGCGCTACGCCGACGAAGCGCGCCAGCTGGAAGACAAGCGCGAGCAAAAGCTGATGGACGAACTGTCCCAGCGCTTGCCGCGCAAAGACGTGTACTGATCGCGTACGTCCTCTGCATCCCGTAGCAGCTGCTACGGGTATTGGCCTGCGGCGGTGCTCACAGAAGCGTCTATAGTTGCACTGACTATCTCGGGAGCAATTCACATGGCAGTGACATCTGAAGTCTCGGCAGATGGCAGTAAGCTGACGATCGCCATCAAGGGCCGGTTCGACTTTGCCAAGCACCAGGAATTTCGTGACGCTTACGAAGAACTCAGCCCCGCGCCCGCCTGCGTAGTGGTGGATTTGAAGGATGCCACCTATCTCGACAGCTCGGCCCTGGGCATGCTGCTGCTGTTGCGTGAGCATGTCGGCGGTGATGATTCTGACATTCGCGTGGTCAACAGCAGCCCGGATGTGCGCAAGATTCTGGGCGTTTCCAATTTCGACAAGTTGTTCGATATCAATTGAGCGGCTCGATGCAGCGCCTGCGCAGGCTGCAGCAAACGATAGTGCAGCAGCGCGACCAGATCGCCCGGCACAACGACTACTTGCTTAACGAACAGCGGGTGGCCAAGGCTGTGTTTGACCGGGTGGCGCACTCAGGCTGTCTCGATGCCCCCAATATCCGTTATCTGCAATCGCCCTATGCCTTGTTCAATGGCGATTTGCTGTTGGCCGCCTATACGCCCTCAGGCGATACCCATCTGCTGCTCGCCGACTTTACCGGCCACGGTTTGCCTGCGGCGATTGGTGCCATGCCTCTGGCCGAGGTGTTCTACAGCATGACGGCCAAGGGCTACGGGTTGGCGGAAATACTCAGGGAAATGAACGCCAAGCTTAAACGTATCCTCCCCGTGGACATGTTCTGTTGCGCCGCGTTGCTGTGTGTGAGCGCCCAGCGGCGCTGCGTCGAAGTCTGGAATGGCGGTATGCCCGATGGCTATTTGCAAGCGGCACTCAGCGGTCAGCGCACGGCACTGACCTCGCAGCACTTGCCGTTGGGTGTCTTGCGCGCCGAAGTGTTTGACCATGCCACCCAGGTGTTGCCGATGCTGCCCGGTAATCAGGTGTTTTTACTGACCGACGGTGTGATCGATACCTGTGGCCCCAATCAGCAATTGTTCGGGGTTGAGCGCCTGGAGCGGGTGCTGGATGCCAATCGGCATCCGTTGCAACTGATTGCCGAGGTCGAACAGGCTTTGCGGGATTTTCAGGGGCAGGCCCGGGATGATGTGAGCATGGTGCAGATCACTTCACAGCTGCCGGCTTTTTTGGGGGTGCCGGCGATTGTCTACTCCGACAGTGGCCAATGCAGCCCGCGGGACTGGTCGGCCAGCTTCGAGTTTCGGGCGCCCAGCCTGCAGCAGTTCAATCCACTGCCTTACGTGTTGCAATTGCTCATGGAAGTCCACGGGCTGCGCGCCCAGGGGCCGGTGATTCATGCGGTGCTTGCCGAGCTCTACAGCAATGCCCTGGAGCACGGGGTGTTGGGCCTCGATTCACGGCTCAAGCGCGATACAGGGGGCTTTGCCCATTACTATCAGCAGCGCAAGGAGCGTCTGGCAACGCTCAAGTACGGGTTTGTGCGGTTCTCGTTGCAAGTCGAGCCGATCGGCGAAAGCGGTCGCCTGCTGATCCAGGTAGAAGACAGTGGTGCGGGTTTTGATGTTGCCAGGGTGATGGCCAGGCCACTGGATTTAGACCGTCTGTCGGGACGCGGGGTGAGCCTGGTGCGTCAACTCTGCCCTGCAGCACGCTGGGCACCTGATGGTCGTAGCGCGACCGTGGAGTTTTCGTGGGGGGGTCTGGCATAATCCGCTCATTCTTGATCAAGGAGTGAGCAAGTGTCTGACATTCATATGGACCCGAAAGTGGTCAATGCGTTGCGAGACGTGATGGAGGGAGGGTTTGCCGACCTGCTGGACACCTTCCTCTCCGACTCCGAAGAGCGTCTTGGCCAACTGCACAACGCCCGCGAGGCTTGCGACCTGACGCTGGTTGCCCATAGTTTCAAAGGCAGCAGCAGCAATATGGGTGCCATTCGCCTGGCACATTTGTGCGGCCTGCTTGAAGAGCGTGCGCAAAAGAAGCAACTGGCCGAAATCCAGGAGCTGGTGATCAAAATCGACGATGAATACCAGATGGTCCGGCGCCTGTATCGCGCCGAGCGCCAGCGTTCGGTGTCGCCGCATTTTGTATCCCGCTGACTGTGCACTAAAGCTGGCCCGAACCTTGCTGTGACTCTCTGACCTGTACCCATGCCAGCCGTACAGTGGAGAGCCGTTAATGCCCGTTGCTGCCCAAACCCTGCTTCTGACACCTGCCGCCGCAGCCCCTAAAGCCTCGGCGAGCAGTCCTGTGCAGCCTGCCAAGGCTGATGCGCAGCCTTTTGCAAAGGTCTATGCCCAGGCAGCCGACCCGGCGCCAGCCGTTGCCGGTAGCGGCAACCCCTTGCCTGCCGGCAAGACGGAAGACGCAGTCAGCACTGATCAGGATGACAGTACTGACAAGCCGGGCGATGACGTGGCAACGGCCGATCCGCTAGCCACGCAGCCGGTGGTGCCAGTGCCGGTGCCGGCTGTTGAGGCTGCGCCGCCCGCGCAACCGGCCACCCCTGAGGTGCAAGTGGCACAACTGGCGGCCCAGGCACCGCCACCGCTGGCGGCCGACGACGACACCTTCGATCCTCAAGCCGATCCTCTGGACGCAATGCCTGCCGTGCGCCTGGCGATGGAGCAGGGCGGGCATGTTTCGGCCAGTAGCCAGTCCCCGGTCAAAACTCCATCAAGCGACGCGGCTCCTGCCGCAGCCCAGGGGCAGGCCAGCGGGATAGCCATGCTGGTCGATGATAAAAGCGATGACTCGACCACTGGTGAAGGGGGCGAGAAATCCTTTAAAGGCCTGGTCGATGAGGGTCTCAAGGACCTGAAAAGCGCCTCCAGCGATACCCGTGTGGATGACTTCGCCAACCGCCTGGCGGCGCTGACCCAGGCGGCGGTGCCGAAAACGACCAATGCGCTACCGGTCAACCAGCCGTTGGCCATGCATCAGAGCGGCTGGTCCGAAGAAGTCGTCAACCGGGTGATGTATCTGTCCAGCGCCAACCTCAAATCAGCCGATATCCAGCTGGAGCCTGCCGAGCTGGGGCGTCTGGATATTCGGGTCAATATTGCGGCTGACCAGTCGGCGCAGGTCAACTTTGTGAGTGGCCACGCCGGTGTGCGTGAGGCGCTGGACAGTCAGATGCACCGCTTGCGCGAAATGCTCGCTCAGCAGGGCATGGGCCAGGTGGACGTCAACGTGTCGGATCAGCAGCGCAACTGGCAAGGCCAGCAGGGCCAGGAGCAACAGGCCCGTAGCGGTGGCGGTGGCCAGCGACTGGACAGCCTTGTTGATGACGAGCCGGTGGAAGTGGCTGCGGTTGCGCCAAGCGTGGTGCTGGGCTCCAGCGCGGTGGATTACTACGCGTAAGCGCTAGCACTAAAACACCTGTAGATACTCTGTTGCAGGTCAAGCCCTATTGTGGGAGCGAGCCTGCTCGCGAACGACCTTCGCGAGCAGGCT
>NZ_JASJWL010000078.1:0-19292 GCF_035019225.1 Pseudomonas sp. CCC4.1
AGTTTCTCGACCAGTTCAGCCACCGACTTGACCTTGATACCCGCGCTGCGTGCAGCCGGGGCTTCCACTTTCAGGGTCTTGTTGGTCGAAGCAGTCGAAACACCCAACGCGTCTGGCGTCAGTACTTCAAGCGGCTTTTTCTTGGCTTTCATGATGTTTGGCAGGGACGCATAACGCGGCTCGTTCAAACGCAGGTCGGTGGTGATGATCGCCGGCAATTTCAGCGAAACAGTTTGCGCGCCGCCGTCTACTTCACGGGTCACGGCAACCTTGTCACCTGCCACTTCAACCTTGGACGCGAACGTGCCCTGACCGAAACCGGTCAACGCAGCCAGCATCTGGCCAGTCTGGTTGTTGTCGCTGTCGATGGCTTGTTTACCCAGGATCACCAGCTGTGGCTGTTCCTTGTCGACAACGGCCTTGAGCAGCTTGGCCACGGCCAGCGAGGTCAGGTCTTCGGCGGACTCGACCAGAATGGCGCGATCAGCACCCAGCGCCAGCGCGGTACGCAGCTGTTCCTGAGCGGTGGTCGGGCCGATGGAGACGACGACGATTTCAGTCGCAACGCCTTTCTCTTTCAGGCGTACGGCTTCTTCCACGGCGATTTCGCAGAAGGGGTTCATCGACATCTTGACGTTGGCGAGGTCAACGCCGGAGTTGTCCGCTTTGACGCGCACTTTAACGTTGTAATCGACCACTCGTTTGACAGCTACAAGAACCTTCATGGATTCCTCGTTACTCTCCGGTGAAAAGAAAGTCGCCTAGGCGAACCTGGCGGTTGATGCTCGTCAGCACAAGGGCACCTCCAAAGATCGTTGCCTTATTAATAGACGGGTACCAGCGACTGCCCCTGCGACCGTCTGTCCGATGTGACTAACAAGTCATCCACCAAAAGGACGTGTAAACTCCGCTGCAAAAATGGCAGGCTCCCACTGGCTCATGCCTGTGCCCTGTCTTTAGAGGTGCTCTTGAAACCAACAATCAGCCTACGGCGAGCGCAAAACCGACCGTATCTTGACCGGAACACCATTTGCGGTCAATACAGCAAATGGGCCAGTTTTAAGCCGCGCGTCTTTGATTTGTCTGGGTTGCAGTGAATTCAAACAAACGTTTGTATTGGACCCTGCCAGTGGTGTAGATATAATGCCCGACCTCATAGAGAGAGCGGCGCCTCATCCATTGCGTCCTTGGCCTGCGTCGAGGGAATAATGGATGAAACGCCAAACCTCCAATTAGAAAAATACCGTTGAGCCTTGAGTAGGAGAGAACCTGTGGAACGCGAATACATGGAATTCGACGTGGTCATCGTCGGCGCCGGCCCTGCCGGTTTGTCCGCCGCCTGCCGCCTGAAGCAGAAGGCCGCCGAAGCCGGTAAAGAAATCAGCGTCTGCGTGGTTGAAAAAGGCTCCGAAGTCGGTGCTCATATCCTGTCCGGTGCGGTCTTTGAACCTCGCGCCCTGAACGAGTTGTTCCCGGACTGGAAAGAGCTCGGCGCTCCGCTCAACACTCCCGTTACCCGCGACGATATTTATGTACTGCGCAGCGACAGCACCGCGACCAAGGTGCCAGACCTGTTTGTGCCGAAAACCATGCACAACGAAGGCAACTACATCATCTCCCTGGGCAACCTGTGCCGCTGGCTGGCACAGCAGGCCGAAAACCTGGGTGTAGAAATCTACCCGGGCTTCGCTGCTCAAGAAGTGCTATTCGACGAAAACAATGTGGTTCGCGGGATCATCACCGGCGACCTGGGCGTTGACCGCGAAGGCAACCCCAAGGAAGGCCTGTACACCCCGGGCATGGAACTGCGTGGCAAGTACACCCTGTTCGCCGAAGGCTGCCGCGGTCACCTGGGCAAGCAACTGATCGAACGCTTCAAGCTCGACAGCGACGCAGATGCCCAACACTACGGTATCGGCCTGAAAGAAATCTGGGAAATCGACCCGGCCAAACACCAGCCAGGCCTGGTGGTGCACACTGCAGGCTGGCCGCTGGACATTATCAGCAGCGAAAACACCGGCGGTTCTTTCCTGTATCACCTGGAAAACAACCAGGTAGTAGTTGGCCTGATCGTTGATCTGTCCTACAGCAACACCTTCCTGTCGCCATTCGACGAATTCCAGCGCCTCAAGCATCACCCGGTGCTCAAGCAGTACCTGGAAGGCGGCAAACGTATCAGCTATGGCGCTCGCGCCATCTGCAAAGGCGGCCTGAACTCGCTGCCGAAAATGATCTTCAACGGCGGCGCATTGATCGGTTGCGATCTGGGCACCCTGAACTTCTCCAAGATCAAAGGCAGCCACACCGCGATGAAGTCCGGCATGCTCGCAGCTGAGGCCGTGGCTGACTCGTTGCTCGCCGACTCCGAAGGCGGTGATGCACTGAACACCTACGTTGAGGCCTTCAAGGCCAGCTGGCTGTTCGACGAACTGTTCGCCAGCCGCAACTTCGGTCCGGCACTGCACAAGTTCGGCCCTATCGTGGGCGGTGGTTTCAACTGGCTTGATCAGAACATCTTCGGCGGCAAACTGCCGTTCACCCTGCACGACACCAAGCCTGACTACGCCTGCCTCAAACAGGCCAAGGACTGCAAAAAGATCGACTACCCGAAGCCGGACGGCAAACTCAGCTTCGACAAGCTCAGCTCGGTATTCATCTCCAGCACCAACCACGAAGAAGAGCAGCCTTGCCACCTCAAGCTGCGCGACGCGAGCATCCCGATCAGCGTCAACCTGCCGCTCTACGACGAGCCTGCTCAGCGTTATTGCCCGGCGGGTGTGTACGAAGTGATCACCCAGGAAAGCGGCGAGAAGCGCTTCCAGATCAACTCGCAAAACTGCGTGCACTGCAAAACCTGTGACATCAAGGACCCGTCACAGAACATCACCTGGGTAACCCCGGAAGGTGGCGGCGGGCCGACTTACCCGAACATGTAAGTCTAAAAAAGGCTCCTTCGGGGGCCTTTTTTATTGCCCCCGGATTTGTGGGAGCGGGCTTGCTCGCGATGGGATCGCCCAGGTTTGCCTGACAGACTGCGCTGTGCGCATCGCGAGCAAGCCCGCTCCCACACCACGCCCGTCACACCGGCTGGCTAGCACCCCACCCCTTCATGACCGGGGCTGCGTTCGAAGTAGCGCTTGTACTCGCGACTGAACTGCGACGTACTCTGATAGCCCACCCGCTCCGCCACCTGCGCCACCCCCAGCCCCTCACTCAATAGCAACTGCTGCGCCCGCAACAGCCGCAACCGCTTGAGATACTGCACCGGCGACAACAAGGTGCTGCGCTTGAAATGCTCATGAAAGGTCGACGCGCTCATATTCGCGCAACGGGCCAATGTCTCGACATTCAGCGGCTGTGCGAAGTGTTCATGCAAGTAGCTCAATGACGCCGCCACCCGGGCAAACTGCCCTTGCTGCTCAACCAAAGCCCGCAACACACCCGCCTGCGGCCCCCGCAAGGCCGCGAACAGCACCTCGCGCAACCTCGCCTGCCCCATGATCCGGCACTCCAGAGGGTCGTGCAGGCAACGCAACAGGCGCTCGACCGCCTGGCGCATATCGTCATCCAGCACCGCCGAGGTCATCGACTCCGGAGTTTGGGCAACTGCACTGCGGTCAGGGGCCAGGCCCATGGCCAGTACCAACTCGCCCAGTACCGCTCGGTCGATGCTGATAGCAACACCCAGCAATGGCATTTCTTCCGAAGCGAAGGTTTCACACTCAAAAGGCACCGCCAGCGCCTGCACCAGATAATGTCCGGCACCGTATTCCAGGGTGCGCTGGCCCAGATAGGCCAACTTACTGCCTTGAGCAATCACCATTAGGCTAGGCTCATAAATCTGCGGCATTCGGGCTACTACCCGGCAGGCAGAAACCACCCGGACTTCGGGCAACAAGGTCGACACAAAACCGGTTTGTGTCGCCAGCGGTTCGATCAGAGACACCAGAGCGGCGTTCTCGTCACGGTGACGGGTCAAAAGCATGGAGAAAGGTTCGCAGGAGGAATAGACAGCCGCATCTTCGCAGAATTGGTCAATAAAATGGCAGCCACCCCGTCAATCCGGAGTATTAGGCATGACAGGCGGAGGAATCGTCATAGTCCTGAAAGGCATGTAAGCGCAAAATTGCGCCCTGTTCACAGTCAACGTTTCGCGAGGTTCTCATGTCCACTGTTACTTATAACGCTATCGGTTATGCCGCCCAGAATGCCAAGGCCCCACTGGCGCCCATGCCGTTCAACCGTCGCGCACCGCGACCGGACGACGTCGCGATCGAAGTGCTGTATTGCGGTGTCTGTCACTCCGACATCCACCAGGCGCGCAATGACTGGGGCTTCGCGACTTACCCGCTGATGCCGGGCCATGAAATCATCGGCAAGGTCACCGCCGTTGGCGACAAAGTTACCAAGCACAAGGTCGGCGATCTGGTCGGCGTGGGCTGCATGGTTGATTCGTGCCGCACCTGCTCGGCCTGCAAGGAAGACCTGGAGCAATACTGCCTGGAAGGCATGACCCAAACCTACGCCAGCCCGGACCGCATCGACGGCACGCTGACCATGGGCGGTTACTCGGACAAGATGGTTGTCAGCGAACACTTCGTACTGAGCATTCCGAAAAATCTCGAGCCGGCCAGCGCCGCACCCCTGCTGTGCGCCGGCATCACCACCTACTCGCCTCTGGTTCACTACGGCGTGGAAGCGGGCGACAAGGTCGGTATTCTGGGTATGGGCGGCCTGGGCCACATGGGCATCAAGTTCGCCAAGGCTCTGGGCGCTGAAGTGACCCTGTTCACCCGATCCGAAGCCAAGGCTGAAGAAGCGCGTCGCCAGGGCGCCGACCATGTGATCGTGTCCACCGATGCCGAGCAGATGAAAGCCGCTGCCGGGCACTTCGACTTCCTGCTGGACACCATTCCGGTGCCGCACGACCTGAACCCGTACCTCGAAACCCTGACCTTTGACGGCGTACACATTCTGGTGGGCCTGATCGAGCCGGTTGAGCCGGCACTGAACGCCTTCAACCTGGTGTTCAAGCGGCGCGTACTGGCCGGCTCGCTGATCGGCGGCATTGCCGAAACCCAGGAAATGCTCGATTTCAGCGCCGAGCACGGGATTACCTGCGATATCGAAATGCTCGACATCAAAAACATCAACGAAGCCTTTGAGCGCGTGGTGAAAGGCGATGTGAAATACCGCTTTGTGATCGATATGAAAACACTGAAGGCCTAAATGCGTCTTTGTGGGAGCGGGTTTCCCGCTCCCACAATCACTGGGCCTAGGGCTCAAGCCCTATCGGGAAAAACTCGCCAGCGCTCCACACGCCCAGCCAGTTTTGCCCATCGATTTCAGCAACCACCGCCAGTTCTATCAACTGATAGAACACATTGCGGTGGATCAGCGCTTCAAGGTTACGCCGTACATGCAGGTAAGGCGCAGGCTCCTGGGTCTCGGGGTTAATGACGAAGCGCAGCGGGTGCTCGCTGCCAGCGCTGACCGACTCATCGACATTGGTGGTAAAGCGCAGCACTTGCTGCTCCCCCACCCCTTCCACGTCCAGAGCGACCGCTACAAAAGGCGCGTCATCCACTTTGATGCCGACCTTTTCGACCGGTGTGATCAGAAAATATTCATCACCATCGCGACGAATGATGGTCGAGAACAATTTGACCATTGGCTTGCGACCGATCGGCGTACCCATGTAATACCAGGTGCCATCACGGGCGATACGCATATCGATGTCCCCGCAAAAGGCGGTATCCCACAAATGAACGGGCGGCAGCCCCTTGTCGGCCCTGGGGATTTGCGCCAGCAAATTGCTGACGTCTACCGGCTCGCTCATGGTGCTCTCCTCGACTTATTGATCGCTCAAGCCTATCAAGCTGCGGGCGTACTTGGCGAGCGGCGGGCCGATCAGGTCGGCGGGCTTGTTGTCATGGAACGTCAGCAAACCGCCACGGCTGCGAATGGTGGCAGTGTCGATCAGGTACTGAGTGCTGGTTTCGATCAGCATCACCTGAATCACCCCACTGTCGATGCCCAGGCGGCTGATTTCTTCCTGATCGAGCCATTCGTCGCTGTTGCCGATGCGGTCATCGGCCCGGGCAAAGCGGGTGTACAACAGGTAGTGGGCGCCAAAATTACGCGCTTCGGTCATGGCCTGATCGAGCCCCACCGGCTCCTTGGCCCGGCGCACCATGGGGAAGTATTCGACAAAACCGTTGAAAGCTTCTTCGGCAACGATATTGGGCCGCACATACGGATCGCCGATCGGTGCAAAAGGCCCCTGGGCGATATAAATAAAGGAATCAGGCTGAATGCGCAGCGAATTGCTGCGACGTGTATTGCTGTGATCGAGCAAACCGGCGTCGCTCATTTGATAGCGCGCGCCCTCGCCCAGATCACTGACGCTCATGCAGCCGCCCAGCGCCAAAAAAGCCAGCAACACAATCAGACCACGCATCCCGCTCTCCCGAAAGCCGATGACAAAAAACCGGCGAATAGCCCCGAGATGCAGATTACGCGCCAACACCCTCCTCCCCTGTGGGAACGGGCTTGCCCGCTTTGGCATCAACTCGGTGTATCAGCAAGACCGGGTTGCCAGCATCGCAGGCAAGCCCGCTCCCACTCAGATTGTTAGCCGCCGATGATTTTCATCACCGTAGCGCCGCCCGAGAAAGCCACGTCCTGTTTGTCGCCCAGGGCTTTCATCAATAAACCTTGCAGCGCTGGCAATGCCTCGTGGCGCGGCTTGTTCAGCAGATCACCCACATAGTGGCGATTGCTCGATGACAGGCAACCATGCAGCCACCCCGTGGACGACAACCGCAACCGCGAGCAGGTCCGGCAAAACGGCACGCTTTCGTTGGCAATCACGCCGAAATACCCGTGCCCGGGAATCTGGTAACGCACCGCCGTGGCGTCGATGGGCGCATCAGCCTGCTGGTATTCATGATGCTCGCCAATCAGCGCCAACAACTGCTGCAGGCTGACGAACTGCTGCAGGAAAGCATTGCCATCACTGGCCAGGTGCCCCATGCGCATAAGCTCGATAAAACGCAGCTCGTAACCACGCTCAAGGCAGTACTCCAGCAGCGGTATGACCTGATCCAGGTTCTGCCCGCGCAGCGGCACCATATTGACCTTGATTTTGATCCCGGCCTCACGCGCCTGTTGCATGCCATCGAGCACCGTTGCCAGGTCTCCGCCCCGGGCAATGCGGCGGAATGCTTCTGGGTCAAGGGTATCGAGGGAGACGTTGATGCGAGCGATGCCCGCGTCCAGCAGCAACGGCAGTTTGCGCGCAAGCAATTGGCCATTTGTAGTCAGGCTGATATCACCCAGGCCGAGCCGGCCGACTTCACGCATAAAGGTGTCGAGCTTGGGGCTGATCAGCGGCTCACCGCCGGTGATGCGCAAGCGCTCGATGCCTGCAGCTTCGATCAGATAGGCCACGCCGCGCACCATGGCTTCGGCCGACAGCTCATCCTGTGCCGCCACCAGCCGTTTACCGTTGGGCACACAGTAAGTGCAGGCATAGTTGCAGGCTGAAGTCAGGCTGATCCGCAAATTGCGAAAACGTCTGCCTTGGCGATCAACGATCATGAATGACTCCGGCGCGGGGGAAATGGGTCGCTGCAAAACCTGACTCATAAATCAGGTTTTGGCAAGACCCAAGCCTGAGTATAAGCCTCAAGGCCATAAGCCATGAAGGCAAATACAGGCTGTGGTTACTCGACTGCCGGGGTGTCGGTGTCACGCTTGCGCTTGTTGCCCATGCGCACGCCGATGTCCATCAGGAACTGGAAAAAGCCCTCCTGATCTTCCAGCACATTGCTCCAGAACGGCGAGTGATACAGCGCCACCGCACCATGCACCAGGGCCCAGGCCGCGCAATAATGGAAGTAAGGCGGCACGTCTTCGAGCTTGCCTTCGCTGATGCGGCCCTTGATCAGCAGGGTCAGGCGCTCAAAGTTGGAAGCGCGGATCTTGTGCAGCTCTTCGACCAGTTCAGGCACCTGATTGCCCTTGACCACCTTCTCTTCAAGGCGATCAAACAATCGGTAGCGCTGCGGGTCGCGCATGCGGAACTCAAAGTAGGCGCGGGACAGCGCCTCCTTGTCTTTATCCACATCGGCGGAATGCAGCAGCTCGTTCAAATCGCGCTCGTAATCGAGCATCAGGCGCAGGTAGATTTCGGCCTTGGACTTGAAGTGCTTGTAGATCGTGCCTTTGCCGATACCCACGGCATCAGCGATCATCTCGACGGTGACACTGTCTTCACCCAGGTCGAGGAACAGCTTGAGCGCGGTATCGAGAATTTCTTGCTCACGGCGACGAAACTCACGGACCTTACGGGGTTCTTTGTGCATAAGAAAAGGTCTGTTCGGGTCAAAATCGAAGCGGAGTATTATGCATTAGTCACGCTAAATTGCACGGATCATCCTGCATATCGATGGGTTCAAACGATTTACCCACGATTAGATGAGCACTCAAGCGAAGCTGGGGTATTCCAAATCTGTTTAAAAAACGATCAGCTGCGGCTGGACGTTCGACAAAGCTGACCAATACTTATCATGTCGGCGTGACATCCCCCCCAAAGTGCTGCGCCGATATTGGCCGCAATGGAATGTGTGCCTTTGTTTTACTCCTAATGGTCTTAACCCGGATTCCCCAGAGCCCGGGTTTTTTTTGCCTGCTGTTCAGTTAAACGCCAAACCTGTAGGAACCGGCTTGCTCGCGGCACAGGCAACTCGGTTTAGCAGACACACCGCAGCGATCCCATCGCGAGCAAGCCCGCCCCCTCAAAGCCACGCAATCATCTGACCCGTGCCAGCGGGAACAGGCGCTTGAAGTTTTCGGTGGTTTGCTCTGCAAAGCGTTCGTAGGACTCACCGCGCAACATCGCCAAAAACTCAGCCACTTCACGCACGTATTGCGGCAGGTTTGGCTTGCCACGATGGGGGATCGGGGCGAGGTAAGGCGAGTCGGTCTCGACCAGCAGCCGGTCGGCAGGCACCTGACGGGCCACATCGCGCAGGGCATCAGCATTGCGAAAGGTCACAATCCCCGACAGCGAGATGTAGTAACCCATGTCCAGCGCCGCCCTGGCCATGTCCCAGTCTTCGGTAAAGCAATGCAGCACACCGGCCTGCGGCAACGCTGCCTCACGCAACATGGCCAGGGTATCGGCGCGGGCACCGCGGGTGTGGATCACCACCGGCTTGCCGGTCTGTTGTGCCGCCTCCAGGTGAACCCTGAACGACAGTTGCTGCAAATCGGCTGCTTCAGGCTCGTAGTGGTAGTCCAGACCAGTTTCACCAATGGCCACCACCCGTGGGTGATTCAACTCGCCCAGCAGCCAGTCAAGCGCCGGTGCGGCACCGGGTTGTACGTCCAGCGGGTGGACGCCCACCGAGCAGTCCACATCGGCATAGCGCTCAGTCAGGGCTTTGACATCGGCCGCGTTGTCGGCGCTTACGCCAATGCATAGAAAATGCCCGACACCACGTTGGCGCGCAGCCTCAAGGGCGGCATCCAGCGAGCCGTCATGGGCGCTCAGATCAAGACGATCGAGATGGCAATGGGAGTCAACCAGCATACAAAAAATTACCTGTTTATCAATTCAGTCAGATCAGCGCTGGCCGGGCAGGCCTGCCCACTGCACCAGCAACGCTTCAAGCAACAGATCACGGTTGAGGTTGGCCTTGCTCAAGACCTTCTGGCGCTGGGCAAGAATCCAGTCCTGAATAGTCAGGACTTTGTCCTGCGCAGTCTTCTGCGCCAGGTACTGCAGCACTTTGCGCATGTCCTCCAGCCCGAGACCGTCCTCGTCCTGAGTCAGTTGATAGCGCAGGATCAGGTTCGACCAGTCGCAAAACCAGTCAAAGAGCAACAGCAGCGGGATGGCTTTCCAGCTTTCAGCCAACTGACTGGCCGACAACTCGCGCTTGAGCAGTTTTTTAACCCCCTCAACCACCGCCGCACGCTGCTCGCGCACACCCTGGGCCTGCAGCTTGACGGCCACCAGGGGGGAACCGGCTGCCAGAGTCAGTAATTCGACCCGCTCGGCCTCAGGGATATCGGGCAGCGCATGGGCCAGCCATTCAAGGCTCAGCGCTTCACTTGGCAACGGGCAGGCCTGCTGCACACAGCGGCTGCGAATGGTCGGCAGCAACCGGCTGGACTGATGACTGACCAACAGCAAGACAGTGTTGCCCGAGGGCTCTTCAAGGCTTTTGAGCAAGGCGTTGGCGGCGTTGATGTTCATCGCCTCCACCGGCTCGACCAGCACCACCTTGCGCCCGCCCAACTGGGCGGTCTGCACCACAAAACTGACCAGATCACGCACCTGGTCAACCTTGATCGCCTTGTCAGCCTCTTCAGGCTCAAGAATGTAGTTGTCGGGGTGACTGCCCGCCGCCAGCAACGAACAGGACTTGCACGTACCGCAAGCCTCAAGCCCGACCGGCTGTTTGCACAGCAGGCTGGCCATCAGCCGCTCGGCCAGCGCCCGCTTACCGATGCCCGCCGGGCCGTGCAGCAGGTAGGCATGAGCGTGCTGCGCGCGCCCGGCCATCTGCTGCCACAGACCGTCTTGCCACGGATAAGCCTCAGCCACGGTGCATGCCCAGCAATTGCGGCAACAGGGCGTCGAGCTGGCCCTGCACCTGCTCCAGGGTTTGTGCGGCATCGATCAGGCGGTAGCGCCCGGGCTCAAGCCTGGCACGTTCAAGGTAGGTACTGCGCACGGCGTCAAAGAAGGTGCGGCCTTCCTGCTCAAAGCGGTCGAGGCGACCGCGGGCACTGGCACGGGCCATGCCGACTTCGATGGGCAGATCGAACACCAGGGTCAGATCCGGGCGCAGAGCCCCCTGAACAAAGGTCTCCAGGGTTGCGATGCGCTCACGGGGCAAGCCCCGGCCACCGCCCTGATAGGCATAGGTGGCGTCGGTAAAGCGATCACACAGCACTACTGCACCACGGGCCAGCGCCGGGCGAATGACTTCGGCCAGATGCTGGGCGCGGGCAGCGAACACCAGTAACAGCTCGGTGTCGGCACACATTGCGTCGTCACTGGGCGTGAGCAGCAGCTCGCGGATGCGCTCGGCCAGCGGCGTGCCGCCAGGTTCGCGGGTCAGCACCACGTCGATGCCTGCGGCGCGCAAACGCTCTGCCAGGTACTCGCGATTGGTACTTTTGCCCGCGCCTTCGGGGCCTTCCAAGGTAATAAACAAGCCAGTCACAAGCGGCAATCCTTAATCAGTGTCTTTCGGACTTTGCGGCTCGACCGGGGCGCTTGCCGGTTCAGCAGCGGGGGTCGGCGCAGGGCTCGAACGATAATCGGCCCGACGTTTGATCTGGAATTCACGCACAGCAGAGTTGTGCGCATCCAGGTCATCGGAAAACGTGTGGCTGCCATCGCCCTTGGCCACAAAGTACAGGCTGGTGCCATCCGCCGGGTGCAGTGCGGCATAAATGGCCTCACGCCCGACCATGGCAATCGGTGTCGGCGGCAGACCGGGAATGGTGTAGGTGTTGTACGGCGTAGGCTCGCGCAAATGGGCGCGGGTCAGTTTGCCGTTGTATCGCTCACCCAGACCGTAGATCACCGTAGGATCGGTTTGCAGTGGCATGCCGATTTTCATCCGACGCACAAATACTCCGGCAATTTGCCCACGCTCTTGTGGCACGCCGGTTTCTTTTTCCACCAGGGAAGCCATGATCA
Organism: Pseudomonas sp. CCC4.1; assembly: GCF_035019225.1. Taxonomy (NCBI): domain Bacteria; kingdom Pseudomonadati; phylum Pseudomonadota; class Gammaproteobacteria; order Pseudomonadales; family Pseudomonadaceae; genus Pseudomonas; species Pseudomonas sp. CCC4.1. The sequence goes on from NZ_JASJWL010000078.1 coordinate 11,726, forward strand.
GCGCCTGGTATGGCGTTGTATAGGGTACGCCCGGGTCACGCTGCTCCCATTCCTGGGCCAGCACTTTATCCAGACGGTCGTAGGCCTTTTCCAGCAACTGGGCATCGGTCATCCCACGCACAAAACGGTAGGTATCAGGGAAAAACCGCCCTTCCGGGAATACCCCTTCGTGCCCGAGTTTGGCCATGACTTCGCTATCGCTCAGGCCGTCGAGGGTCTGTTCGATTTTTTCGTGTTTGGCCAGGGCGCTACGCACCTGGCGAAAGTTCCAGCCTTCAACCAGGGTCAGGCTGTATTGCACCACCTCACCACGCTGCCACACACCGATCAACTCCTGGGCGGTCATGCCCGGAGTCATGCGATATTCGCCGCTGTGCAAAGGCTGGCCTTCAAGGTTAAAGCGCCAGTAAAGACGCAGCCAGAATGCGTCTTGCAGGGTACCGTCAGCTTCCAGTCGATTGAACGTGCCAGTCGGCGTGGCGCCGGCCGGGACATCGAGCAATTGCTCTTGCGTCAGGTTCAGCGGCTGGTCGAGCGCCGAGTTGAGCTTCCAGGCACTGACGCCCAGCAGCAAGCCCGCCAGCACCAGACCTGTCTCCAGCAGCACCAAGATTTTACGTTTCACGAATCAGACATCCAGTAAGGTGCGAGCAATACCTTGCAGTTTACGGGTCAGCGGCCCCACCGGCCAGCTAAGGTCTGCAAAAGCGCGCACCGGCCAAATGCCATATACGCTGTTGCAGAGAAAGAGTTCATCGGCCTGTTGCAACTGCGCAAGGCTGATATCGGTAACATGGCAAGGGATGCCCAGGCGCCCGGCCTCGGCCAGCAGTGCAGCCCGCATCACGCCAGCCACACCGCAGCGGCGCAGGTCGGCAGTCAGCAAAACGCCGTCACGCACAATAAACAGATTGCTGAACACACCTTCAATCACCCGCCCCGAGGTATCGCGCATCAAGCCCTCGGCACAGGCCGGGTCTTGCCATTCGGAGCGCGCAATGACCTGTTCGAGTCGATTGAGGTGTTTGAGCCCGGCCAATAGCGGTTGCTCGGCCAGACGGGTGGCACAGTCGAACAGTGTTATACCGTGCAGCGCATTGGCTTCAGGCCAGGCAGCCGCCGGGCTGGCTTGCAGAATTCTTCGAGGCATGGCCCCGGGGGATATACCATAACCGCGCTGGCTGTCGCCGCGGGTCAGGATGAGCTTGAGGACGCCCTCGCCCATCGCGTGGGCGTAAGCCAGCAATTCGCTGCGGATCAGTGATTGATCCGCAACAATCGCCAGCCGGGAACACCCTTGCGCCAGGCGCTGCAGGTGCAGCTCCAGCAGCAACGGCGTGCCAGCCTTGACGGCGATGGTCTCGAACAGTCCATCGCCATAGGCCAGCCCACGGTCTTTAAGCGACGCCAGGGCGCTCGCCGGTTGACCGTCGACCCAGCTTTGCATTACTCGGCGTACCGGCGGAACACCAGCGAGCCGTTGGTGCCACCAAAACCGAACGAGTTGGACAGCACCACATCGATCGGCATTTCGCGCGGCGTGTGCGGCACGAAATCCAGGTCGCAGCCTTCATCAGGCTCGTCGAGGTTGATGGTCGGCGGCGCAATCTGGCTGTTGATGGCCAGTACGCTGAAAATCGCCTCGACTGCACCGGCGGCACCCAACAGGTGACCGGTCATGGACTTGGTCGAACTCACGGCCAGGTTGTAGGCGTGATCGCCGAACACCGACTTGATCGCCGAAACTTCTGCCAGGTCACCGGCAGGCGTCGAGGTGCCGTGGGCGTTGATGTACTGCACCTGATCAGGGTTGACCCGGGCATCACGCAAGGCATTGGTGATGCAGCGTGCCGCACCCGCACCGTCAGCCGGAGGCGAGGTCATGTGGAAAGCGTCACCGCTCATACCAAAACCGATCAGCTCGGCGTAGATGGTCGCGCCACGCGCCTTGGCATGCTCGAGCTCTTCGAGCACCAGCGCGCCGGCACCGTCGGACAACACAAAACCGTCACGGCCCTTGTCCCACGGACGGCTGGCCCGGGTCGGGTCGTCGTTGCGGGTCGACAGCGCACGGGAAGCACCAAAGCCGCCCATGCCCAGACCGCAAGCAGCCATTTCTGCGCCACCTGCAATCATCACATCGGCTTCGCCGTAGGCAATGTTGCGCGCCGCCATGCCAATACAGTGCGTACCGGTGGTACAGGCTGTGGCGATGGCGTAGTTAGGCCCCTGTGTACCCAGGTGGATAGACAGAAAGCCGGAAATCATGTTGATGATCGAGCCCGGCACAAAAAACGGAGAAATCCGTCGCGGGCCTTGCTCGTGCAGGGTACGGCTGGTTTCTTCGATATTGGTCAGACCGCCAATACCCGAACCCATTGCCACACCGATGCGCTCACGATTGGCGTCGGTAACTTCCAGGCCGGAATTGCGCACAGCCTGAAACCCGGCTGCCAGACCGTATTGAATAAACAGGTCAAGTTTTCGGGCTTCTTTGACGGAGAGGTAGTCCTCAACGTTAAAGCCCTGTACCGAGCCGCCAAAACGGGTGGAATAGGCAGAAAGATCCGTGTGTTCGATCAGACCAATGCCACTACGGCCTGCCAGAATGCCTTGCCAGGTGCTCGGAACATCCGCACCCAGTGGCGACAACATCCCCATACCGGTGACTACGACGCGTCTACGCGACACAGCACTCTCCTTTATTCTATTGACGACACTTTGCATCACACCTAAAGAAAAAACCGCACGCCAGAGCGGCAGTGCGGTTTTTCCATGACAGCGAGCAACGATTACAAACTATTACGCCTGGTGGCTAGTAACGTAGTCGATTGCTGCTTGTACAGTAGTGATCTTTTCAGCTTCTTCGTCAGGAATCTCAGTCTCGAATTCCTCTTCCAGAGCCATCACAAGCTCAACGGTGTCAAGGGAGTCGGCACCCAGGTCTTCAACGAAGGAAGCGGCATTGGTCACTTCTTCTTCTTTAACGCCCAGTTGCTCGGCAACGATTTTCTTGACGCGCTCTTCGATGGTGCTCATACCTTGTTTTCACTCCTAATGGACAAATTCAGGCAGCTGGCCAGTGGGCAAGTGTATCGAAAGCCTTTTCGGTTTTTCAACTGAAAGCTTTGCACTCACCCCGCAACAACCGGCCACCTATAAAAAGATTGCAGCTTTATAACGGATTTTAGACAGCTCGTATGACATTTTTTTGAAGCAATCCGTCACATTTAACTCATGTACATCCCGCCGTTGACCGGAATTGTAGCCCCGGTCACGTAGGCTGCACCGTCGGATGCCAGGAAAGCGACCACGTTTGCGATCTCTTGAGCCTGGCCCAGACGGCCCAGCGGAATCTGCGTCTGCAAGGCTTCGCGCTGTGCTTCTGGCAGCTCACGGGTCATATCGGTGTCGATAAAACCTGGAGCGACCGAGTTGACAGTGATCGAGCGAGAGCCCACTTCACGTGCCAGAGCACGACCGAAACCTTCAAGGCCTGCCTTGGCGGCGGCGTAGTTTACTTGGCCAGCGTTGCCCATGGCACCCACAACAGAGCCAATATTGATAATTCGTCCCCAACGGGCCTTGGTCATGCCGCGCAAAACACCTTTGGACAGGCGATACAGACTGTTCAGGTTGGTGTCGATGACATCATGCCATTCGTCATCTTTCATGCGCATCATCAGGTTATCACGGGTGATACCGGCATTATTGACCAGGATCGCCGGCGCGCCGAACTGCTCCTGAATGCTCGCCAGTACCGCAGCAACCGATTCATTGCTGGTCACGTTGAGTTCCATGCCAGTGCCCTGAACACCGTTTTCTTTCAGGGTGGCAGCGATGCGCTCGGCACCGGAAGCGGAAGTCGCCGTACCAATGACAATGGCGCCCTGACGACCCAACTCCAACGCGATTGCCTGGCCAATGCCACGGCTTGCGCCTGTTACCAGTGCAACTTTACCTTGCAAGCTCATGCAGGCTTCTCCTGATTCAGACCAGAGCCAAGCGCGCAGCGGCGAAGGCATCCGGGGTATTCAAATTGTGAGTGGTAACGCCTTCGGCACAGCGCTTGCTGATGCCCACCAGGACCTTGCCCGGCCCGCATTCGACCAGGTCAACCGGGCCATCGGCCGCCAGGGCCTGAACCGATTCAACCCAGCGCACAGGCTTGTACAGCTGCTCAAGCAAATCGCGCTTGAGGGTTGGCAAATCGGCTGCCACCGCGGCGCTGACATTCTGCACCAGGGCAATGGCCGGCATTTTCCAGTCGATCGCTTCAATGGACTCGGCAAAACGCTCGGCAGCTGGACGCATCAGTTCGCAGTGCGACGGTACGCTTACCGGCAACGGCAAGGCACGCTTGGCGCCCTTGGCCTTGCACAGTTCCATGGCGCGCTCGACAGCGGCCTTGGCCCCGGCAATCACGACCTGACCCGGCGAGTTGAAGTTGACCGCGCTGACCACTTCGCCTTGCGCAGCTTCAGCACAGGCAGCCAGTACATCGGCATCTTCCAGACCCAGGATCGCCGCCATGGCGCCCTGCCCGGCCGGTACGGCCTCTTGCATCAACTGACCACGACGCTCGACCAGCTTGACCGCCTCGGCCAGGGTCAGGCATTCGGCGGCCACCAGCGCGCTGTACTCGCCCAGGCTGTGGCCGGCAACGAAGTCAGGACGCTTGCCGCCTTCAGCCAACCACAGACGCCAAAGGGCAATCGAGGCCGCAAGAATGGCAGGCTGGGTGATATCAGTCTGGTTCAGCTTCTCGGCAGGACCTTCCTGAGTCAGCGCCCACAGGTCGTAACCCAGGGCGTCAGACGCTTCTTTAAATGTTTCCAGGACCAGCGGATGTGCCGCGCCCAGCTCGGCCAACATGCCGAGGGACTGCGAACCCTGCCCTGGAAAGACGAATGCGAGGGATGTAGACATGTAACAAGCCCCTAATGATCTTGTCGTCGGAGAATTGACGTCCTGCCGTGGCGGACGCAAGAAACTGACAGTTGGATGGCTGATTGGACCGGGCGGTCACATTTAAGCGCCCGACCGCTAAAACGCCTACGGCAACAACCCTTCAAGGCGCCCATACAAACGCTTTGGCAGGTCTTCATGGATTTCAATCAGCGCACGTTCAATTGCACTTTGAAAGCCCTGAGCACCTGCCGAACCGTGACTCTTGACCACAATGCCCTGCAAGCCGAGAAAGCTCGCACCATTATGCCGCGCCGGCGCCAGATCCGCCTGCAAGCGCCGCATCAACGGCAATGCCAGCACGCCCACGAAGCGACTGAACAGGTTGCGCCTGAACACCGCCTCAAGCCGGCTCGAAATCATCGTTGCCAGGCCTTCGCTGGACTTGAGCATGATGTTGCCGACAAACCCGTCACACACCACCACATCAGCTTCGCCCCGATACACCCCGTCGCCTTCGACAAAACCGATGTAATGCAACCCCGGCGCCGCCTGCAACAATGCCGCCGCCTCCTTGACCTGCTGATTGCCCTTGACGTCCTCGGTACCGATATTGAGCAAGGCGACCCGCGGACGAGGCACACCAAGCGCCTGCGCCGCCACCGAGCCCATCACCGCAAACTGGAACAACTGACTGGCCGTGCAATCGACATTCGCCCCCAGATCCAGCAACTGACAGTAGCCGGTCTGGGTCGGAACTGCCGCCACCATCGCTGGACGGTCGATGCCCGGCAAGGTCTTGAGCACATGCCGGGACAAGGCCATCAGCGCCCCCGTGTTACCGGAACTGACACAAGCTTGCACCTTGCCATCACGGAGCAACTCCAGAGCAACGCGCATGGACGAGTCCGGCTTGCTGCGCAGGGCATGGGAAGGCCGCTCATTCATGGCAATGACTTCTGAAGCCGGGACAATAGACAGGCGCGAGCGATCCACAGCCGAATGGCCAGCGATCAGGGATTCAAGTAGGGAAGGTTGACCAACGAGGGTCAGATGCAGCGAGGGAGTAGCAGACAGGCAGGCAATACAGGCCTGAACAATGCTGCGGGGACCGAAGTCCCCGCCCATTGCGTCGATCGCGATGACCTGAGCGGACAAGTGATTACTCGTCAGCGCCCTTGTCGATCACTTTACGACCACGGTATACGCCTTCTGGCGATACGTGGTGACGCAGGTGAATTTCACCGGTGGTTTTTTCTACAGACAGAGTGCTAGCCGAAAGAGCATCGTGCGAACGACGCATGTCACGGGCAGAGCGGGATTTTTTGTTCTGCTGAACAGCCATAATTGATTAACTCCTAAACGTTTGGGTCACGCTTTAACTGCGCCAATACACTGAACGGGTTGGACCGCGTTACCTCGTCCTCGCCTGGTTCGGGCTCATCGAGACCCGCCGGCTGCTGGCATTCTTCCGGATGATGAGCAGGCACAATGGGCAAGGCGAGCAAAAGCTCCTCCTCGATCAGTGCATGCAGATCCAATGGATCTTCGCCCAGTTCCAGCACGTCATAACCTTTCGGTAACGACTGGGTATTCGCACCCTCTTTCACCACGGCGTAACTGCATTCGCTGTGGATCGGCAGGGTGACCAGCTCAAGACAACGCTGGCAAACCATCTTGACCTCGACGTCGATGGAGCTGTGTATTACCACAGATCTACGTTCGTCGCGCTCAAAAACAAATTTAGCCTGGACCGTACCGACATCGTCGGAAAGCGGATCGCAGAGTCTCTCCAAATCAGCCAGCAACACTTCACCTTGAAGGGTAGTGCCACGATCAGCCAATTTGCGCGGGTCAACGTGAGGTGGAATCGGGTCATTCAACATAGGCGCAGCATTCTAGGGAGGACCCCTTCACGTGTCAAAGGAAATTGTGTCTGTGCGACATTGCGTACGAGCATTAGAATCGTCAACTGCCTACAGGAGTCGCGCATGCTACCTTTATTACTCGCTTCAAGCTCGGTTTATCGCCGCGATTTATTGTCTCGCCTGCGTCTGCCCTTCACGTGCAGCTCGCCGGATATCGACGAAGGCCATCATCAAGGCGAGACCGCCATCGAACTGGTCAAGCGCCTGTCACTGGAAAAAGCCCGCGCGCTGGCTGCCAGCCATCCGAATCATCTGATTATCGGCTCGGACCAGGTTGCCGTACTCGACGGACGGATCATCGGCAAACCCCACACTTACGAAAAAGCGCACCAGCAATTGACCACGGCAAGCGGTGCCAGCGTCAGCTTCCTGACCGGCCTGACCCTGCTCAACAGCCAGACCGGCCATTATCAGACCGATTGCGTGCCGTTTACCGTACACATGCGCAGCCTGAGCGCAGAGCAGATCGAGCGTTATCTGCGCGCCGAGCAGCCCTACGACTGCGCAGGCAGCTTTAAAGCCGAAGGGCTTGGCGTGAGCCTGTTTCAGCGCACCGAAGGCGATGACGCCACCAGCCTGGTCGGCCTGCCACTGATCCGACTGGTGGACATGCTGCTTGCCGAGGGCATACACCTGCCATGAATAAGCCGGACACTCTGTAGATACTCTGTTGCAGGTCAAGCCCTATTGTGGGAGCGAGCCTGCTCGCGAACGACCTTCGCGAGCAGGCT
>NZ_JASJWL010000079.1:0-18145 GCF_035019225.1 Pseudomonas sp. CCC4.1
AGATGTGTATAAGAGACAGCTCCCACAGGGAGGTCAGGCGTTTTGCAGAACTGCTTTCACCGCTGCCACCGAACGCTCTACATCGGCCTTGGTCATCGCCGTAAACATCGGCAATGATACGATCAGGCGCCCGACACGTTCGGCCACCGGGAACATCCCTTCTTTAAAGCCCTGCGCGCGGTACAGGCTGAGCAAGTGAATTGGCGGGTAGTGGTAACCGATGCCCACGCCCAATGCCTGCATTTCTTTCATAAAGGTCGCCCGCGCCGGTTGACCATCCTTGCGCTCAGGCAGCACGAGCTGGAACAGATGCCAGTTGGTGTTGTTGAAATCCGCCACCGGCAGTTGCGCGCCGTATTCCGCTTCAAAATCCGACCCGAAGCACTCAAAGTAATGCTTGGCCAGCGCCCGACGATGGGCGGTGATGGTTTCGATATGGGCGAACTGGCCCAGACCAATCGCAGCCGCAATGTCGGTCATATTGAACTTGCCACCCAGCACGTCGACATCCAGGCCGTCGAAACCGGTACGGGTAACGCCTTGCAGGCGGTATTTTTCGGCCAGCCGCGCTTCTTCTTCATTGTTCAGTACCAGGCAACCACCTTCGGATGAGGTGATGTTCTTGTTGGCCTGAAAACTGAAAGAAACGAAATCGCCGCGTGCGCCAATGCGCTCACCTTGCCAGCTGGAGCCCAGGGCCTGGGCCGCATCTTCAACCACGCGCAGGTTATGCTTTTTGGCAATTGCGTAGAGCGCGTCCATGTCCACTGGCAGGCCCGACAGGTACACCGGAATGATGGCCTTGGTGCGCGGGGTAATGGCTGCTTCGAGCTTGTTAAGATCGATATTGCGGGTTACCGGGTCGATATCGGCAAACACCGGCGTGGCACCGACTTCGATAATCACATTGGCAGTAGCGACCCATGAAATAGGCGTGGTGATGACTTCATCGCCAGCACCGATTCCGGCAATGCGCAGAGCGATTTCCATGGTGCAAGTGCCGGAGTTGAAAGTGCGCACCGGGCGCCCGCCAAAATACTCGGACAATTGTGCTTCGAATGCCTGCACCTTGGGCCCGCTGGTGATCCAGCCCGAGCGCAACACGTCGCCCACGGCAGCAATGGTGGCTTCATCAATGGTGGGTTTGGAAAACGGCAGGAAAGGCAGCGAGCTCATAGAGGCATGACGTCCGATGTGAGTGAATTTGAGTAACCAAAGAGCAACAGCATAGCGCTCAAGATCATACCCGCAGGATCACTCACAGCTGGTGAAAATTCTGTATGGCGGCTGAATGAGCAAGGGCCGTATTGCGTAGCAGCTGCTTTCGGCAGCTGCTACAGGAAAACTGCAACTGTGGGAGCGAGCCTGCTCGCGAAGGTCGTTCGCGAGCAGGTTCGCTCCCACAATAAGGCTTGACCTGCAACAGAGAATCCACAGATGGAGGTGTTTACTCAGCCGTGGCGTTTTTAACCAGAATCGCGTTAGCCAGGTCCATATCGCTGACTTTCAGGTTCGGGTTATCGGCGCGCACTTGTTGCATGGCCGACTCCAGGTACGGGCCACGAATTGATCCGTTACTGGCGACAAAACTGCCGGCGTCATCTTGAGCTGCGATGACTTTGCGGTCTTTTTTGAAGGTCAGGTAAGTGGACCCGGTGGTTGCGCCGGAAGACAGCACATTACGCCAGAAGCTGTCGGCCATGGCCGAACCAACAGGCAGGGACAGCAAGGCGATAGCGGCAACAGCATATTTGAGACGCATGACGGTGACTCCGGATAGATTAGCTATAGTATTTGATTGCCAATAGTGCGCAGGAGTTCCGTAACCTTACGGCACAATTTCTACGCTCAACACGGCTCCGTTTTGTTCGGTTACGCGTACCGATGTTCCCACCGGAGCGTCAGGCCCTACTGCCATCCATACGCTGTCCCCTACCTTGATTTTGCCCCGCCCTTCGACAATCGCCTGTTGCACGATAAAAGTACGGCCGATCAGCTCATGACCGCGGCGGTTGAGGTTCGGCTGGTCGCCACTCTCCCCAGTGCCACGTTGGCGCCGCCACCAGAATACCGCCGTGAGGATCGCCAGCACGCCAAACAGCGGCAATTGCAGTGTCCAGGGCAGCTCCGGGGCCAGGAACGTCAAGCCGCCCAAAATCAGGGCAGCAAGGCCCACCCACAGCAGATAACCACCGGCGCCGAATACCTCCAGAATCAGCAGTACCGTGCCAAGAGCCAGCCAGTCCCAGAAGTTCAGGTCTTGCAGAAACTCCCACATGTATCAGGCCTTCCTGGTATCAAAGGTGGCTTTGACGATTTCGCTGATGCCTCCCACGGCGCCGATCACCTGGCTGGCTTCCAGCGGCATGAGGATGACCTTGCTGTTGTTGGCAGAAGCTAGTTTGCCCAGCGCATCGATATATTTTTGTGCAACAAAATAGTTGATCGCCTGTACGTTGCCTGAGGCAATGGCTTCCGACACCACTTGTGTGGCGCGGGCTTCGGCTTCGGCCTGGCGTTCGCGGGCTTCGGCTTCGAGGAACGCTGCCTGGCGGCCCCCTTCGGCTTCGAGGATCTGTGCCTGTTTTTTGCCTTCGGCGGTGAGGATTGCTGCGGCCCTTAGCCCTTCAGCTTCAAGAATTTGCGCACGCTTGATACGTTCGGCTTTCATTTGCCCGGACATGGCGGCCATCAGGTCGGCCGGCGGGCTGATGTCCTTGATCTCGATACGGGTGATTTTGATGCCCCACGGTGCCGTTGCTTCATCGACTGTGCGCAACAGTTTTTCATTGATGCCGTCACGCTGGCTGAGCATGGCATCCAGCTCCATGGAACCCAGCACGGTGCGGATGTTGGTTTGCAGCAGGTTGCGAATGGCATGCTCGAGGTTGTTGACCTCATAGGCGGCTTGCGCCGTGTTGACCACCTGGAAGAAACACACGGCATCGATTTGTACCGTGGCGTTATCGGCGGTAATCACTTCTTGTGGGGGGATATCCAGCACGCTTTCCATGACGTTGATCTTGCGTCCGATACGATCCATCACCGGGATGATGATGTTCAGGCCCGGCTTGAGGGTATTGGTGTATCGCCCGAAGCGTTCCACCGTCCATTGATAACCTTGCGGCACCACCTTGAAGCCCATAAAGAGCACGGCAATGGCCAGGGCGACAAATAACAGGATCACAGTACCCACTTGCATAACCATTCCTTGTTTTTGAGGTGTAAGAAACAAACGAGCGTGAAGCGTAGCGATCTAGAAAATTGTCCAACTCCCTGGATTTTAGTCAAAACAACTCAAGCATGCGGGGTGACTCGCAGTGCTTCTTGCAGTGAGGTCACCCCGTCTGCAACTTTTAGGGCCGCAGCAAGCCTGAGGCTGAGCATTCCTTGTGCACCTGCCTGGCGACGAATGGCGTTGAGGTCGGTTTCGCGGCCAATCAGCCCCCTGAGTTTTTCGCTTATGACCATGACTTCGTAAACACCGACCCTCCCGGTGTAACCGGTTTCGCGGCACTGCGCACAACCAACGGCCCGGCAGATTGTGTCCGGTGCTGCCCCGGCCCAGGCCGGGGCAAAATCCTGCCATTCGTCGGGAGCCGGCGGATGTTCGGTCTTGCACTCCGGGCACAAGGTTCTGACCAGTCGCTGGGCCATGACACCCAGCAATGTGGCCTTTATCAGATAGGGGGCAACCCCGAGTTCTTGCAGGCGGCTGATGGCGCCGGGAGCGTCGTTGGTATGCAGGGTCGAGAGCACCAGATGCCCGGTGAGTGCAGCCTGAATAGCCACTTCGGCGGTTTCCAGATCACGTATCTCACCGAGCATGATGATATCCGGGTCCTGGCGCAGCAGCGCCCGCACACCGTTGGCGAAGGTCAGGTCAATGTTGGTCTGAACCTGCATTTGATTGAACGCCGGCTCGATCATTTCGATGGGGTCTTCGAGGGTGCACAGGTTGATTTTGGGGGTGGCCAGTTGCTTGAGCGTTGCATACAGGGTGCTGGTTTTACCCGAGCCGGTGGGGCCGGTGATCAAAATAATGCCGTTGGGCCGGGTGGTCATGTGCTGCCAGCGTTGCAAGTCGTTCGGGGAGAGGCCCAACTGGTCGAAATCTTTGAGCAGGACCTGCGGGTCAAAAATACGCATCACCATTTTTTCGCCAAAGGCGGTGGGCAGGGTGGCGAGCCTCAGTTCCACTTCAGCACCCTGGGGCAGGCGGGTTTTTATCCGGCCGTCCTGGGGTTTGCGTTTTTCGGCAACATTCATCCGGCCCAGGCTCTTGAGGCGACTGACAACGGCCATCGTTACCTGTGGCGGGAAGTGGTAAACATCATGCAGCACGCCGTCGATCCGAAAGCGCACGCAACCCTGCTCACGGCGGGGCTCCAGGTGGACATCGCTGGCGCGTTATTCAAAGGCGTACTGAAACAGCCAGTCGACGATATTGACGATGTGCGCATCGTTGGCATCCGGTTCCCGCTCGCCTGCGCCCAAGGTCAGCAGTTGTTCGAAATTGGCCGGCGGGCTGGTCTTCTGATCGTTGAGTACAGCCCCAGTGACCGATTTGGCCAGCTGGAAAAACTCTACGTTGAGGCGCTGGATTTCCAGGGGGTTGGCAATGACACGTCTGATAGGGCGCTTGAGCGACTGGCGCAAATCGGCCTCCCAACTGCTGACCCAGGGCTGGGTGTTGGCAACTGTGATGGCTGAGGCATCGGCCGCCACCGCGATGATTCCATGCCGCTGGGCGAAGGCAAAGGACATTGCTCCGGTCACGGTGGCGACATCGACCTTGAGCGGATCAAGGCGCAGGTAGGGTTGCCCTGCATGGTTGGCGAGCCAGGCAGTGAGGGTTTCAAGATCGAGAATCCTGCCTCCCCGATCGGGATCGCAGAATTGTTGCTGCGCAAGAAATACCAGGGGGTGGAGGGTGGCACTGGACGCTTCGCGACTGCGTACCATTGCCTGCGTGGCGCAGCTTTGCTGGATACGATTTTGCGCCAACAGCGCGGATAACAGATTGTTGAGGTTCAGCCACCGGTCATGGGACGGGGTGATGCGCATAACGGCTCCTTGAGGCATCGGCGCAGACAGGTCCTTGTCTGGCCATGTACCTGATAAAGCCTAGTTGCGCCGTGTTGGCCCGCCTGCCACCAATGGTTGCGAACTATTACCCGCAAGCTTGCATTGCCGGGTCCTTGGCGGCCTGCACGGGTTGCAGCTGCATGTCGAAGACGCTGATCAGGCTGCGCAGTTTTTCGCCGATGATCCGGGCACGGTGCCAGCTCTGTTCGTGACTGCGGATGTCAATGCTCAAGGTGTCCCCGTCACGTACCACATCCACTTGCTGCGGGATCAGTTGCTGCAGGGCAAACAGATTGAGCACCCGGCACAGCACGTCGGCATCGGCTTCGGCCTGGATACGGAAAAGCACCTGGCAAGGGGCTGCATTGCTGGCCCATACGTCGGGGCGAGGGGCGTGGGTAATGACTTCAAGATGCGGCATGCAATGGCTCCTGTTCAGACTGGAGAAATATTTACACGTCGCGGGAGAATTTTTTTATCTAAGATGTTTTGAATTGACGATAAATAGACTCGAACAAGTCTCAGCTTATTCATTAATGGGTATTTTTATGCAAAGCGAGCTGGATGCTTACGACCGACGCATATTGGCGCTGCTGCAAGAGGACGCTTCGCTGTCCAGCGCGCAGATCGCGGAGAAGGTGGGGCTTTCGCAATCGCCCTGCTGGCGGCGGATCCAGAAGATGAAGGACGAGGGCATCATTCGTGGCCAGGTCACCTTGCTCGATCGCAAGAAAATCGGCCTCAATACGCAAATTTTTGCCGAGATCAAACTCAATGCACACGGTCGCTCAAACTTCACCGAGTTTACTGACGCGATCCGCGGTTTCCCCGAAGTGCTGGAATGCTATGTGCTGATGGGAGCGGTAGATTTTCTGCTGCGTATCGTGACGGCTGATATCGAAGCCTACGAGCGGTTTTTCTTTGAGAAACTGTCGATGGTGCCGGGCATTCAAGAGGTGAATTCGATTGTGGCGTTGTCCGAGATCAAGTCCACCACCTGCCTGCCGGTCTGAATCCCGGAAAACAAAACGGCCTTCTCAAGGAAGGCCGTCGGCTGGGTTTGCGCACTGTTATCAGTGAACAAACAACGCAATCAGAATAATGATCGGAATTGGAATACCGAGGAAAAACAGCAGAAGTGAGCGCATTTTATTCTCCAGTCAACGAATAGCCCGGGTTAAACCAGCGGGGTTGTGGTGGTGGGGGTCAGATACGTCACGGCATCCCGGCGACGGCCGCCAAAGGTGGCGCACAGGCTGGCAAAGAAAGCGCCGATCAGCAGTGTGATAAACATCCACAAGGTGGACCAGGCGGCGACCTTGGCAGCGGTATCAGCGGCTTCCTTGGCTTTTACCTTGGCCTCTTCAACAGCCTGATGGGCCTTGGCGTAGACCTGGTCGACCCGTTGTTCGGCTTCAGGTTGGCTGAGGTTGGTGCGCTGGGCGATGATTTGGGCCAGGTAGGTACGGTCTTCACTGCTCAATTGGCCGTCATTGGCCAGGCTGTGGGCGAAGATGCGGGCCACGGTGCCATGGGCTGCGTCTTCGCTGACAGCGGTGCCGCGGTCATCGCGAAACAGGCTGTCGATAAAATAGTCCGAACCTTTGTCGCCATTGTTGGCTGCGGCACTGCCGGCTGCACTGCTGATCGCCGTTGCGGCGCCTGAAGCTACGCTGGCCCCGGCTTGAACGCCGCTGCCGATCACGCTGCTGACCGAGCCTGCAACCAGGGTAGCGGTTACCAGCGTGGCCACGGCCCATGCCAGAAAACCATGGGCGGTGTCGCGAAAGTAGGCTTCATCGCCATGCAGGTTGGTCCATTTGACCCGCAAACGACCGGCCAGATAACCGCCCATGCCGGAAGCAATGATCTGGGTAACGGCCAGCCAGACGATGGCGGTAATACCCAGGCCTTTGGCGCCCACCCCTTCATTGGCCCACGGAGAAACCGCAGAAAACCCAAGCCCCGCCCCTAGCATCAGCAGCAGCAGGGAGAGGACGGCAGCAGTGGCGGCGCCGGCAAAGATGGCGGCCCAGGAAACACCGGATTGACCGGAGGAATCTTGCAGGGCTGCGGGATAGTGTTCAGTTGTCCCGATCATTGTTGTTGTGCTCCTGAATGGTAGGAAGTGCAGCGTTCATTCAGGTAATTGCAGGGGATGTGCCAACCCTGTGTTGCAGGTAATTCCATATCTTTCAATGGCTTGCAAATGGTTGGTTTTTTCGGTGCATGCAGATTGCATGATCAGGGGCAAAACAGGCGGGCGTAATGCATTGAAACAATTTGCCCGGAGCAGGCGCAGGTAAAAAAAACGGGAGCCTTTCGGCTCCCGTTGTACGCATCAGTCGTGACGATGCTTGTTTTTGCGATGGCCATACGCGTGGCCACGGCCGCGATGATCGTCGCGGTAGTAGCGACGGTTATCGCGGTCACGATAGCGGCGATCGTCGCTGTCGCTTTTATTGCCCATATAGTTGCCCAGCGCGCCACCGGCACCACCGCCAGCGGCCGAGCCCACCAGTGCGCCTGTGCTGCCGCCGACACTGCGGCCCAGCACGTTACCGCCTGCAGCACCCAGTGCGCCGCCAATGGCGGCTTCACCACGGCTGCGTTTGTCGGCACCTACGGCACTACCTGCCGCACCACCCACACCTGCACCAATCGCAGAACCGGTCGAGCCGCCGAGCTGTTGGCCAACAACGGCGCCAAGAACCCCGCCTAATGCGCCGCCTACACCGGCTTCGGTGGTGCCACCGGCCGAGGCTACGCCACTGACCAGGCCAAGGGACAACAAGAGAATCGAGGTGAGCTTCATGGATGAGCCTCAAAGAGATGACGGCGCGATCCTGAGGCTGCAAGCGGTTGGTGACAATCGAAATCCGACGAGTAGCACGAGTTGTACACAATTCTATAAGTTGTTGTTTTTACTAGGGAACTTAATCTGTTTTCGAGGGTCTGTTAGCTAGTTCGGTTAGGTCGTTTTCGTAGGAAAACGGCCTTTTTTGTGGCCGCAGTTCAGAGGCGCGCTCCCACCACAAACGAACAAAAAGTGCTCAGCTGGCCTTAGCCATGATCAGCGTTGACGGGCTGGCTGCCTCCAGGCAAATCGCCACGAACTTGGACGTAGGCGTATGGCTGCCATCGCCCGTGCTTTCCAGAGGCACCAGCGGGTTGACCTCCGGGTAGTACGCCGCAGCTTGCCCGGCAGGAATATCAAACGCCAGCAGGGTGAAATTTTTCACCCTGCGCTCGTGCCGGTCATCCCAGATCGAAACGATATCGACCTTCTGCCCCGGCTTGAAGCCCAGGCGGATGATGTCGGCTTCGTTGACGAACAGCACATCACGCTGGCCCTTGACCCCGCGATAGCGGTCATCGAGGCCATAGATAGTGGTGTTGTACTGATCGTGAGAGCGCATGGACTGCAAGATCAGGTCGGGCAGCCGGCCTGTGGCGCGGGTGCGGGCATCTACCAGGTCTTGAGGCAGTGCGTTGGGGCGGAAGTTGGCGCGCCCGGACGGCGTGTTCCACTGTCGCGCACCGGCCGAGTTGCCCAAATAGAAGCCGCCCGGGTGTTCGATGCGCGTGTTGAAGTCCTTGAAACCGGGAATGGTGTCGGCAATCAAGTCGCGAATGCGTCGGTAGTCAGCGACGACCCAGTTCCAGTCAATCGGGTGGGTGCCCAGTGTGGCCGCAGCAATGCCGGCAATGATTGCGGGCTCCGAGCGCATCTGCCTGGACAGTGGCTGCAACTGGCCATTGGAGGCGTGGACCATGCTGAACGAGTCTTCCACGGTCACCGCTTGCGGGCCTTCTGCCTGAATGTCGATATCGGTACGGCCCAGGCATGGCAGGATCAGCGCTTGTTTGCCGTGCATCAGGTGGCTGCGGTTGAGCTTGGTGCTGATCTGTACAGTCAGGGCGCAATTGCGCAGGGCCTGTGCGGTGCGCGGGCTGTCTGGAGTGGCCTGGGCGAAGTTGCCGCCCAGGCCGATAAACACCTTGGCTCGGCCTTCAAGCATGGCGTGGATGGCTTCAACCACGTTGTGGCCGTTTTCACGGGGCACCTTGAACTGGAAGCGACGCTCCAACGAATCGAGGAAGGCCACCGGCGGGCGTTCGTTGATGCCCATCGTGCGGTCGCCCTGTACGTTGCTGTGGCCGCGTACCGGGCACAGGCCGGCGCCGGGGCGGCCTATATTGCCGCGCAACAGCATCAGGTTGGCGATTTCCTGGATGGTCTGCACCGAATGACGATGCTGGGTGATGCCCATCGCCCAGCACATGATTACGTTCTTGCCCTTGAGGTACATGCGTGCGGCGCGTTCGATATCAACAAGGGTCAGGCCCGATTGCTCCACGATATGGTCCCACGAGGTGTCGTCGAGGCTGGAGATGTAATCGAGAATGCCCGCAGTGTGCTCATTCAAAAATGCATGATCGAACACGGCCGGTTCGCCTGCGGCCTGGGCATCGCGCTCCCACTGCAGGAGGAACTTGGCCATGCCGCGCAACAGCGCCATGTCACCGCCCAGTGCCGGACGCAGGTAGGCCGTGTTGGTCGGACGGTCGCCGTTGGTGAGCATTTCCAGCGGGTGCTGCGGGTGCTGGAAACGTTCCAGCCCGCGCTCCTTGAGCGGGTTGACGCACACTACCTGGGCGCCGCGCTTGACCGCCTCGCGCAGTGGTTCGAGCATGCGCGGGTGGTTGGTGCCGGGGTTTTGCCCCAATACAAAAATCGCATCCGCGTGCTCGAAATCATCAAAGGTCACGGTGCCTTTACCCACGCCGATGCTTTGCGCCAGGGCCACGCCGCTGGCCTCGTGGCACATGTTCGAGCAATCCGGGAAGTTGTTGGTGCCAAACGCGCGCACAAACAGTTGGTACAAATACGCCGCTTCGTTGCTGGCCCGGCCTGAGGTGTAGAACTCGGCTTCGTTGGGGCTGGCCAGGTTGAGCAAGTGCCTGGCGATCAAGGCGAAGGCGGCATCCCAGCTGATGGGGACGTAGCGGTCGGTTTCCGGGTCATAGCTCATGGGCTCGGTCAGGCGGCCCTGATATTCGAGCCAGTAATCACTTTGCTCCAGCAGCGCGCTGACGCTGTGCTTGGCGAAAAACGCCGCATCGACCCGGCGCTTGGTAGCTTCCCAGTTCACTGCCTTGGCGCCGTTCTCGCAAAACTTGACCAGGCCGCTTTCCGGCGAATCACCCCAGGCGCAGCCCGGGCAGTCGAAGCCGCCGTTCTGGTTGGTTTTGAGCATCATGCGCAGGTTTTTCAGTGCGTTGTCGCTGGTCAACCAGGCTTGCGCCACACTGATCAGCGCGCCCCAGCCACCGGCCGGGCCTTTGTAGGGCTTGTAGCGGGGAGTCGGGGTTTTGTCGGCTTGATGGTGTGTGCTCACGGTTGTTTCTCCTGCGCGGGGCTGTAGACCCTGGGCGCGCTTTTTTGTGGCAGATGAATAAGGTTGAGGTTGTGCCGCCGCGCCCATTGCAGCGCCAGGCCCGTGGGCGAGGACAGGCTGATCAGGGTCTGGATGCCGGCGCGCAGCACTTTTTGAATCAGTTCCAGGCTGCAACGGCTGGTGACGATTGCTGTGCCACCCGTCAGATCGATTTGCTGGCGTACCAGAGCACCGATCAATTTATCGAGGGCGTTGTGCCGGCCTATGTCTTCACGACCCAGCAGTAGTTGGCCCTGGCCGTTCATATAGACTGCAGCGTGTACGGCGCCGCAGTGCTGGCCCAAGGGTTGAAAGTCGCTGATGCGCTGGCGCAGGCCTTCCAGCCACTGCGCCGGTGGCAAAGGCGCGCCGGGCAATACCTGGAGATCGGGCAAGGCCTGTTCCACCGCTTCCACCCCACACAGCCCGCACCCACTGGTGCCGGCCAGTTGGCGGCGTTGCTGCTTGAGGTTCCAGAACGCCCGGCTGGCGATTTCGACCTGAGCGTATTGGGCAGACCCTGCACCGGTCAGTTTGAGGTCGTAGATTTCGCTGGCGTCTTGAATGATGCCGCTGCCCAGGCTGAAGCCGACGATAAAGTCCTCAAGGTCAGTGGGTGTGACCAGCATCACGGCCTGACTGATGCCGTTATAGGCAATCGCCAGGGCGACCTCTTCGGCCAGTGCAGTTTGCGCACCACCACTGTGGTCCAGGTTGACGTAGTCATAGCTCTGGCTGGCAGCAGGCGCGGGCGTGACAGAAGCAGGCGCCGCGCACAGAGGGCGCTTGGCGTTCATAAGGCAGTACCGACAATCAATTGAGCTCTAAGCCTAGGCGCGACACAGTGTCGCGTCTAATCGCTAGTGCTGATCTATTGATAGATGGCGTCGATCAAGAAGAGCTTGGTGATTTCTGATAAAGCGCGAAACAGGCTTCGGCCAGCGCTGAGCGCGGTGCCTCACGACGCATGATCAAACCCAGGCGGGCCAAGGTGCGTGCATCTTCTATGGGGTGCAGGCGCAGGTGGTCGGTCAGGGCTTCCAGCCCGCCCTCAAGGGGCATCACCGCGCAACAAAGCCCGCCGTGGACAGCTTGTAACAGTTGATGAACGGCATCGGTTTGCAACAGGGGTTGTGGCGTAAGGCCCCGGCTGTGGAAGTTGTGGTCGATGGACTGGCGAAAGTGCATGCCGCTGCTGAGCAGGCCCAGCGGCAAGCTGGTCAGCGCCTCCCAGCTAAGCGGCTGGTCACCGAAGTTGAAATACCGCTGGTCGTATAGCAGGCCCATGCGGGTTTCGCCCAGGGCCAGGGAGTCAAAACGTTCCTGGTCAAGGCGTTCAAGATAAGAGACACCCACGTCCAGCCGGTTGCTGGCCAGTTGCTCAAGGATTTGTTCCGAGCTCAGTGCTGACAATTCGAAGCGCAGATCGGGATGTTCCTGATGCAGACGCTGCAACAGCGGCAGGGGGTCAAAACTCGACAGCGGCACCACGCCCAGGCGCAGAGTACCGATCAGGTTACCGCGACAGGCAGCAGCTTCGGCCTGCAAACCGTCGTAGGCGGCCAACACGGTACGGGCCCAGGCCAGCACCCGCTCGCCAGGTGCGGTAAAGCTTTCGAAGCGCTGTCCGCGATTGACCAGTTGCAAGTCCAGTTCCTGTTCAAGGCTGCGCAAACGCATGGACAGGGTGGGCTGCGTGATATGGCAACGCGCGGCGGCCTGACCGAAATGTCGGGTTTCGTCGAGGGCAATGAGGAATTTCAGCTGTTTGATGTCCATCGTCGCTCCGGGTGCAATTCAGCGGGCGATTCTAGCGCGCTTGCACATGGCGTAGATGGTCTACGCTCTTGAGTCTGGATCTTCCAACCTAGGAGCGTGATGTATGAGTATTTTCAGCTTTGTGAAAGAAGCCGGCGAAAAATTGATCGACCTGCTGACACCGGGCAACGCCAATGCGGGCGAGGAGCTCAAGAAGCACGTACAGGAAGTGGGCTTGGGCAATCCGAACATCACCGCTACCGTGGAAGGCGACAAAGTGACAGTCAGCGGTGAAGTGGCCACCCAGGAAGAGAAAGAAAAAATCATTCTGGCGGCGGGTAATATCGCAGGCGTGGCCAGTGTTGAAGACAAGATCACCGTGACCGGCCCGGCTGTTGTGGCTTCGCGTTTTGTCGTGGTGAAAAAGGGCGACACCCTGAGCGCAATTTCGCTGCAGGTGTACGGCAACGCCAATCTGTACAACAAGATTTTCGAAGCCAACAAACCGTTGCTCAAGGACCCGAACAAAATCTATCCGGGCCAGACGCTGCGTATTCCCGAGTAAACCGTTTTACCCTGTGGGAGCGAGCCTGCTCGCGAATGCACTTCGCGAGCAGGCTCGCTCCCACGGGTTCAGAGATTCACAGCCCTTCCAGCAACTCGCGATAGTCCCCCAGCGCAGCAAATTCTGCAGTGTCTTTCGGGCCTTTTTGGCTGTCGGGCTGTTTCACTGCCAGCAAGTGAGCCACCCCAAAATCACGGGCACTGCGCAAAATTGGCAGGGTATCGTCGATAAACAGGCTGCGGGCTGGGTCAAAACCGATATCTGCTTGCAGGGCATCCCAGAACGCCGGGCTTTCCTTGGGATAACCGTAGTCGTGGGAACTGATAAGTCGCTCGAAATACGGGGCCAGCTCAATGCGCTCCATTTTCAACGACAGCGAATCACGGTGCGCGTTGGTGATCATGATCACCCGCTTGCCAGCTTTGTTGATGGCTGCCAGAAAAGTATCGGCATCGGGGCGCAAGGCAATCAGATGAGCGGTTTCGAGTTTGAGTTCGCGCACCGGGATCTTCAGCTCGCGGCTCCAGAAATCCAGGCAGTACCATTTCAACTGGCCCGCGTTGCCTTCAAATAGCGGCGTCAGTTCCAGATCCGCCATCGCCCGGCTGATGCCATGCAGCTCGGCATAGCGTTGGGGCAGGTGCTCCAGCCAGAAATGGTTGTCGTAGTGCAGGTCGAGCAGCGTGCCGTCCATGTCGAGCAGCACGGTATCAATGTCGCGCCAAGGTAAAACGGTCATGCAAAACTTCTCCCACAGGTAAAAATTTCCGACACAGACAATCGGAAAAGCCGGGGTATAGTACCCCGTTCATATTGAGGAGCCGCTATGCGCCAAAAACCCACCGTACTTGCCCGTGAAATTGTTGCCAGTAGCCGATTGTTTCGGGTTGAAGAAGTGCAACTGCGCTTCTCCAATGGAGTAGAGCGCACTTACGAACGGTTGGTGGGGCGCGGCAACGGTTATGGCGCAGTGATGATTGTGGCCATGATCGATGCTGAGCACGCGATTCTGGTTGAAGAATATTGCGGCGGCACTGATGAATACGAAGTTTCGCTGCCCAAGGGCCTGATCGAGCCGGGCGAAGATGTGTTGGCTGCGGCTGAACGAGAGCTCAAGGAGGAGGCCGGTTTCGGTGCTCGCCAGCTCGAGCATTTGACCGAGCTGTCCCTGTCCCCCGGCTATATGAGTCAAAAAATTCAGGTGGTCCTGGCTACCGATCTTTACGAAGAGCATCTGGAAGGCGACGAACCTGAGCCGATGCGCGTTGATCGGGTCAACCTGCGTGAGCTGTCGAGCCTGGTGCTTAACCCGCAATTCAGCGAAGGTCGTGCCCTGGCCGCGCTGTATCTGGCCCGCGATCTGCTGACCCAGCGTGGAGCATTCCAGCCGTGAGTGTCTTGCCCCATCCTTTGCTTGAAGGCGTGATCAAACTGGCCCATGCCGCTGGCGACGCGATTTTGCCGTTCTGGCGAGCGGGCGTTGAAGTCAGTGCCAAGGCCGATGATTCGCCAGTCACGGCCGCTGATCTGGCCGCCCATCACATCCTGCTTGATGGCCTCACCGCGCTGGCCCCGAGTATTCCGGTACTGTCGGAGGAAGACGCCAATATCGCGCAAGACGTGCGCGCGGGTTGGACGCGCTGGTGGTTGGTTGACCCGCTGGATGGCACCAAGGAATTCATTTGCGGCAGTGAAGAGTTCACCGTCAACATTGCGTTGATCGAGCAGGGTCGTGTGGTGTTTGGCGTGGTATCCATGCCCACCAGCGGTCGTTGCTACTACGGCGGCGCGGGCCTGGGGGCCTGGCGGGCGGAGGGCGATGAACCTGTGCCCATCAGCGTGCGAAACACACCGCCTGCGGGTGAGGCGTTGACCGTAGTCGCCAGCCGCCGCCATTCCAGTCCTGAGCAGGAGCACTTGCTGGCCGGTCTGAGTGAGCATCTGGGCGAATTGAAGTTGGTCAGCGTGGGCAGTTCCTTGAAGTTCTGTTTGCTGGCTGAAGGAGCGGCTGATTGTTATCCGCGCCTGGCGCCGACTTCGCAGTGGGACACGGCGGCGGCTCAGGGTGTGCTGGAAGGAGCTGGTGGTGTGGTGCTGCAACTGGATGGTGAACCGTTCAGTTATCCGGCCCGTGAGTCGCTGCTCAATCAGTCGTTTCTGGCGTTGCCGGCGCAGGCGCCGTGGCGTGAAAAATTGCTGGATCTGGCACAACGCTAGTCCACCCCTGTGGGAGCGGGCTTGCCCGCGATGCAAACGCTGCGGTCTTTCAGCCAGACCGCGCCGCGGCCATCGCGAGCAAACCCGTTCCCACAAAAATCGAGTTAGCGGTGCAACACGTACTGCCCGCTAAACCTCACCGCATCTTCCCCGCCCTGAACATTGACTACCCGCGTTTCCAGGGTCAGCCGCGCGCGGCCGTGGCGTTTGTACATGGCCAAAAACCTGTTCCATTGCGCATCATCTGGCGCATCACATACCGCAATGGCGTCCTCGGTCACGGGCAGCGGGTAGCTGATATGACCTTCCTGAATCACGATATGCCCGTCTTCGATTCCCGCTTCGCGCAGGCTCAAATGCAGCCAGCCCCAGCCCGCCAGCACTGCGCCGCAGTACAGGCTGCCGCCGAACATGGTGCTCTTGTGATTGATATTGGCTTCAAGCGGCAACTGCAGACGCAACTGCCGGTCTTGCCAGCCCAGTACCTTGAGACCCATTTCCCGGGTCAGCGGGATGTCGTGATGAAGAACTGACTCCAGATAACGACTGTCGCGGTTCATGCTGCGGCCTCTTTAATCAAGTTCATCTGGGTGTGGATGGCTGGCGCTGTCGAAGTTCAGCCCGTGCTTGCGCAGCTTGTCGTGCAGGGTCTTGCGCGGCACACCCAGTGCTTCGGCCAGGCTGCGCATGGAGCTGTGGGTGCGTTCAAGCTCGGCGGCGATCAGGCTTTTCTCGAAGTGCTCGACCTGCTCGCTCAAGCCGCCAGCTACTTCATTGCCCGCTGCTGGCTGGCCTTCAGCGGAGTTATCCAGAGCCAATTCAAGGCCCAGGGCAAAGCGCTCGGCGACGTTTTGCAGCTCGCGCACGTTGCCAGGCCAGGTGTGGCGCAACAATAAAGCCCGCTGCGCCGGTTGCAGCACGTTGGGCGTCAGGTCATGGCGCACACTGGCTTCGCCGGCAAAATAATCGAACAACATCAGCACATCTTCACCCCGCTCACGCAGGGGGGCGATGCGCAAGGGCGCTACGTTGAGGCGGTAATACAGGTCGGCGCGGAAGCGGCCCTGATCGGCGGCCTGGCGCAGGTCTTCCTTGGTGGCGGCGATCACCCGTATATCCAGCGGGATCAGCTGGTTCCCACCCAGGCGCTCGACCACGCGCTCTTGCAGCAAACGCAGCAATTTGACCTGCACGTCCAGGCTCATGCTCTCGATTTCGTCGAGGAACAGGGTGCCGCCATTGGCGAACTCGAACTTGCCAATGCGCCGCTTCTGCGCGCCGGTAAAGGCCCCAGGCTCATGCCCGAACAGTTCGCTCTCAACCACGGATTCAGCCAGGGCCCCGGCATTGATCGCCACAAACGGGCCGTTACGCCGCGCCGATAAATCATGCAGCGCCCGTGCAACCACTTCTTTGCCCGAGCCGGTCTCGCCGAGGATCAGCACATCGGCCTTGGTGGCGGCCAGAGCGCCGATTTGCTCGCGCAAGCGCAACATGGCCGGTGATACCCCCACCAGCCGCGAGCTCAGCAACTGGCGATCGCTCAGAGCCAGGCGCAGGCTGCGGTTGTCCATAACCAGAGCGCGCAAGGCCAGAGCACGACGCACGCTGTCGAGCAGGGCGTCACTGGCAAAGGGCTTTTCGAGAAAGTCATAGGCACCTGCACGCATGGCCTGCACCGCCAGCGGCACATCGCCGTGACCGGTAATCAGCAGCACCGGCAGTTCCGGGTCCTGGCCATGCAGTTGCGCCAGCAGCTCAAGGCCGTCCATGCCCGGCATGCGGATATCGCTGACTACCACACCCGGCCAGTCCCGGCCGATACGCTCGGCCAGGCCGTTGGCTTCGGCCAGTGGCAGCACCTTGAGCCCGGCCAGGTCCAGGGTCTGATACAAAGCCTGGCGCAGATGCGGGTCATCATCGATCAGGATGACCTGAACGTGCGGATCGATGGGCTGGCTCATGACCTGGAGTCCTCTGAAGCTTGCAAGCTCACACCTGGCGCACCTGCGCGCAGGCGTAAGGTAATTAAGGCGCCGCCTTCTTTGTGGTTGGCGAACAACAATTCGCCACCAAAGGCGCGGATCAGTGTGTCGCAAATGGCCAGCCCCAGGCCCAGCCCCTGAGTACGGGTCTTGGTGGTATAGAAAGGCTCACCGGCGCGGCCCAGCGCTTCCATGCAAAAACCCGGGCCGTTGTCGCGAATGTACACAGTGACGCCTTCCGGCGTGGATTGGGCACTTAGCCACAAGCGCCGGGGCGGGCCTTTTTCGGTCAAGGCATCGAGGGCGTTGGCCAGCAGGTTACCCAGTACCTGACGCAGGCGTGTTTCACCGGCTTCAACCCAGAGCGTGGCGGCGGGCAAGTCACGGATCAGTTCGACTTCCATGCTGCGTCGACGCTTGGCCAGCAACGCCAGGGCATCGTCCAGCGCCGGTTGCAGGGCGACGCTTTCCGGTGCGTGGCGATCGCGGCGGGCGAAGGCGCGCAGGTGGGCAATGATGGAGGACATGCGGCCGGTCAGTTCGTTGATCAGCTTGAGGTTGCCGCGGGCATCGTCGATACGTTGGTGGTCGAGCAACACTTCGGCGTTTTCGGCATAACTGCGGATAGCCGCCAGCGGCTGGTTGAGTTCGTGGCTGATGCTGGCCGACATGGTGCCCAGCGCCGACAGCTTGCCTGCCTGCACCAGATCGTCCTGGGCGCGCACCAGTTCCTGTTGCGCATGTTCGCGCTCCAGTACCTCTTCACGCAGACGCCGGTTTAGCCCTTCAAGGTCGCTGGTGCGCTCTGCCACACGCATTTCCAGCTCGCGGCGGGCCTTGGCTTCAAATGCAATGCGATCCAGGTAATGACGCCGACGCTGCATCATTAAACCGATCAACAGCATGACCACCAGCAAGGTGGCGCCGCCGATGGCCAGCACGGTGCGCACCGAGCGGTCGATCAATGTGCGAGGGGCAAGAATGTTCGCCTGCCAGCCGGTTTCGTCGATGGTCTGCGTCTGTACCAGCCAGGCACTGGGGTCGAGCGCCAGGGGCTTGGGGTCGCTGGTGGCTGTCTCTTATACACATCT
>NZ_JASJWL010000080.1:0-18095 GCF_035019225.1 Pseudomonas sp. CCC4.1
AGATGTGTATAAGAGACAGCTGCTGGGCGGTCTGGGTGTGGGGGCAAGCACTGGCGGCAGTGTCGGAGCTGGTGCTGACACTACAGGTGCAAGTGCAAGTGCAAGTGCAAGTGCAAGTGCAAGTGCAGGTGCAGGTGCAGTCGGTGGTGTTGGCGGTGTCGTCGGTGGGGTAGTTGGTGGTCTTGGCGGCTTGCTGGGTGTCAAAGTGGACTCAGTCAACAACACTGCCGATACAACAGCAGGAGCCGCGGGCGCTGGTACAGGCGGTCTGGGCGGGGTACTTGGGGGCGTGGTTGGCGGGCTGGGCAACCTGGGCAAGAAATAACTGAAGAATATTGCACCTGGCCGGTTCGACGGCCTTACCTACAGCGCCTACGCTTGGTTGGGACGAGAGATTCAGATGAGTCTCTCGTCTTTTTTCATGTGCAGATTGTAGGACTGATGCTCGGGCCGCTTTGCAAAGCATTCTAAAAATAAAGCCCTTCGTTATGTCGCCGTAGTTGAACATGGAGTGTCCTATGCGTAATTGCGTTCCCTTTTTGTTGTTGGCTCTGGCCCCGTACGCGGGTGCCGAGACCCTTCCGCGTTTTCTCAACAGCAATGACAGCATGCAAACCCTGCCCACGCCCAACCTGCCGGTGGATGCCTATCGCCCTGCGGCGCCTGCGCTGGAGCTACCCAAGCCGGCGGCTGCACAACCCCGGCCACTGGAAATGGGTACCCGCCTGACCATTCGCAAGTTGCAGATCGAAGGTGGCACGATCTATCCGTTGCCAGAGCTGGGGGCGGTGTACAAACCGCTGCTGGGCCATGAAATCACCCTGGCCGAACTGATCGAGGCCACACGCAAGATCACCAAGCGTTACCAGGACGATGGCTATTTATTGTCCTATGCGTTTTTGCCTCAGCAGAACTTCGACCAGGGCCTGGTGCGTGTGGTGCTGGTTGAAGGCTATATCAGCGAGTACAAGGTTGACGGCGATATCGGGCGGGTCAAAGGGTTTGTGGATGAGCTGGTCGATAAGCTCAAGGGCGAACGCCCGCTGACCCGCAAGACGTTCAACCGCTACAGCACGCTGTTGAGCCGCATCCCCGGCGTCACCCTGGAGGCGCAAGTGCCACCACCCGGCACCACCGATGGTGCATCGACGCTGAGTATCAGTGCCAGCCGCAAGCCCTTCACCACCAGCATGAGCCTGGTCGAAGGCAATCGCAGCAGCACCCAGGCGCTGCTGGCGGCCAGCAGCAATTCGCAAACGGCCATGGCCGAACAATTGACCCTGAGCGGGTTGTTTCCCCCGGGCAATGACAAGGAGCACTACTACCGCCTTGATTACAGCCAGTACCTCAACGCGGAAGGCACGCAGTTGAACCTGTTTGGTTCCAGTTATCGCAGTGATCCAAGTACCAGTATCGTCACCAGCGACGGTTTTGAACTCAAGCCCCATCGCGAGAATGACCGCTTTTCGATCGGTATCAGCCATCCACTGATTGCTGCTCCGGATCAATGGCTCAGCGCCGCCGCGCGTTTCTACGGGGTCAATGACAAGACTGACTACGAGATCGTCGGCTACGGGCAGACCATCAGTGACAAAACCAACGTGCGGGCACTGGCGTTTGAGGGCGACTGGCGCAAGTCCGATGCCAAACAACTGCGCATCGTCAGTGCCGGCTTGTACCAGGGCATAGATGGCATGGGTGCCAAGAGCGAGACCAACCTGACCGGCACGCAGTACGATCTGGACTTCTTCCGTTTGCGTCTGTCGGGCGTGCAGAGTAACGGCTACTTCGACAATTGGCAGGGGGTGATATCGGGCGCTCTTTACTGGAGTGACGACACCCTGCCTGACAGCGAAAGGGCGGTATTTGGCGGGCAGAACTTCGGTCGCGGCTACCCGGACGATCAGGCATCCGGCGACAAGGGCTGGGGGGCGGCATACGAACTTAACTACAGCTTCAATCGCGAGGGTGAATGGGTCAAGTTGCTGCAACCCTATGCCGTCGTGGACAGGGCCAAAGTCTGGTACAACGAGTTGCCGTTAAAAGGTTCGGATATGTCTTCGGCAGCACTGGGCTTGCGTTTTAGTGACAAGCGCTATTACAACGTTGCCCTGGAAGTTGCCAAGCCCATGTCGGATATAGCGCTGGACAGTTTTAATCGCCGGCCGCGATATACATTGAGTTTTAGTTATCAGTTGTAGTGTGTGACCGTAAAAGCCCGCCTCCCCAAGTCAGGGGGGCGGGCTTTTATAGTATGGGGGTCAAGTTCTTGCCAGGTGTAAGTGTGTGGGCTGTGGAAAGAGGTTTTCGAGGGTGTCGAGCAGGCGCACGTGGTAAATGGGTTTGCGAAACAGGTCCAGCACCTGCAGGCGCAGAAGGTCGCTTACATCGTCCATATCGGCGTGCCCGGAAATGACAATCACCGGCAAATGCTGGCGCGATGTGTGCTCGCGCAGGCGCTTGATCAGCGCAATACCGCTCTCTTCCGGCATGCGCAGGTCGGTGATGACCAGCGCAATATCCGGATGTTGGGTCAACTGCGAAAGGGCGAGTTTGACTGAAGTTGCCGTATAGCAACAAAAGCCCTCGCCCTCCAGCAGCTCAGCCAACTCCAGCAGTGCGTCCTCTTCGTCATCCACCAGGAGAAGCTGTTGGCGTGATGGGGAGAGAGGCATGTTGAGTACTCATTTTGGTTAATGAACTAAGCTGCGGCTCCCAAACCTTCTTTAACTTTGTCAAATACGTCGGTTACAGCTGTCTGTACACTTGGCGAAAGCCCCGCAATCACCACCGCCACCATCGCTGCAATAATTGCATATTCAATACCCGAAGCGCCTTCGGTCCGTTTTGCAAACAACTTGGCTTGGCGCGCTACAAATACCTGGGCAGGTACATACACTTTCAGAACAGTATTTAATATCATCTGACTTCTCCTTAGTGCGCCGGGGCGGGCACTGCGTAACTTGGGTGCAGGGTGATTCCCACCTGCAGTCACAGCATTGGCAATAAATGACTTTCCCACAACTGTATCATTGGACTAATCACAAAGTATTAATCCAAATGACTATTTAAAAAATGCGTATCAAATCAAACTATTCACAATTGATTAGAGATTTTTTAGTTCGCTAATGGCATTTTGCTTTACCTGAGCTATTTTTAAATAGCGATTGGTTTCAAACGCATTAAAGGTTCGTAGCTGCCTGATTGTGAATGGGTTTTTTAGTCTGCAGTGCGCAGTGATAAAGGGAGTTTGTGCATGAACAATCGACGCAGTCTGATATTGGCCGCCATTTTGTTTGTCGGGGCAATTGCCGCCGGTTACTGGGGGCTGGTATTGAGTCGACAGCAGCCGGTCGCCGAAGTTCCGGTGGCTCAGTCTGTAGAACAAGGTGTAGCGGCCGTTGAAGACAAAACCCGCCAGGCGGTGGTGGTACTGGTTCGCGATGTCCCCCCGAATGTGGCCTTGACGGCCGATGACCTGACCCTGGAAAAACTCCGTACCGCCCCCGCTGGCAGCCTGACTGCCATCGATCAGGCGGTGGGCCGCACCCCGTGGCGCAGCCTGAGTGCAGGCACCTGGCTCAGTGATCAAAGCTTTGACGTGGGCGGGCCGCTGGCTCGCATGATTCGCCCGGATGAGCGCGCACTGGGGGTCATGATTGACGAGGTGTCCGCTGCGGGTGGGCAGCTTAGCCCCGGTGATTACGTCGATATCCTGTTGTTTTTGCGTCAGGACAGTGGCAACCCTCAGCAGTCGGCCCAAGTGGTATTGCCGGCAGTGCGGGTGCTGAGCGTGGGGGGTGAGCTGGGCTTGACCAGCGATGGCAAGTTGGCCAGCCAGCCGAAAAATGCCGAGGAAGCGCTCAAGCAAGAACAAAGCCGCATCAATGCGCGATCCGCAGTCCTGGCGGTTCCCGAGCAGCTTCTCAATCAACTGATGCTGGCGACCCAGGCAGGCACCCTGCGCCTGGCCGTGCGCAGTGCCGACGAGCAACGTTTGAGCAAATATTGGGCGGGCGAGCAGGAATCTGCGACTAATCTTGATAATGCCAAGCGCAGTCTTTATCAATTTAACCAGTTAGCCATGGCCAGTCCGGCAAGAGTGCCAGTCAGCAGCAATCCCGCTGTCGCCCCTCGGGTACGCGGTATTGAAGTGATCCGCGGCAATCAAACGGCTCAGCAGTAGGCCCAATAAAAATCCTTATCTGAAAGGAAAACCAACATGAGCCACCGTTGCCCTCCACTTTATAAACGCGCTTTCTGGACGCTGCTGCTGAGCAGCTTGCCCCTGGAGATGGCCTTGGCCGCAGGCGAAAACTGCGCGGCATTCAACGCATTGCCTTCGGTATTGGAAGTGGCCCAGGGGGCCCAGAAGGCCATGGGCTTTCCGGTGAACATCTCGCGCATTGCCGTGGGCGACCCCACCATTGCCGATATTCGCTCCAATGGGCCAAACGCTTTTTTGCTCACCGGTATTGCCTCGGGCACCACCAGCCTGATGGTCTGGAGTGCCTGCTCGAAAGAGCCGCACCAGACCATGCTTTTCGTCAAGGGCAAGGCCGCCTCGGGGCTGACCGGTACGACGTTGCCGCCCTCCGAAGACCCGACCTTGCCGGTGCAGGTGCAAACCGATATCCGCTTTGTCGAAGTCAGCCGCACCAAACTGCAGGAAGCCAGTACCTCGATCTTCGGTATGGGCAGCAACTTCCTGTTCGGCTCGCCGGGCTCATTCCTCAGCACCGCTGAAGGGATCATCACCGGCGGTCCGGTGGCCAACGCCAAGTATTTCAACATCGGCTTTGGCGGCGGCAAGGTCAGGGCCATGATCAATGCCCTGGAAGGCAGCGGCTTTGCCTACACCCTGGCGCGTCCCAGCCTCGTGGCCATGAGCGGGCAGAGTGCAACCTTTCTGGCCGGTGGTGAAGTGCCAATCCCGGTGCCCAGCAGCGGCAGCGATAACGTGTCGATCGAGTACAAGGAGTTCGGTATCCGCCTCACGCTGACTCCGACCGTGGTGGGGCGTGATCGCATCATGCTCAAGGTGGCCCCCGAAGTCAGTGAGCTGGACTACACCAATGCGGTGAATATCGCCGGCACCCTGGTTCCGGGCCTGACGGTTCGACGCACCGATACCAGCATCTCACTGGCCGACGGCGAAAGCTTTGTGATCAGTGGCTTGATCAGTTCGCGCAACAGCTCCCAGGTCAACAAATTCCCGGGGCTGGGCGACATTCCGATTCTTGGCGCTTTTTTCCGCGACTCCAATATCAGTCGTGAAGAGAAAGAACTGCTGATGATCGTCACCCCGCATCTGGTCCAGCCACTGGCTGCCAATGCGGCACTGCCGACGATGCCCGGGGAGCAATTGCGCAATTACGACCCTAACTGGTATCGCCTGTATTTCCTGGAGAACGGCAAATTCAATAGCCGTAGCGGGTTATCTCAATGAGCCAAAGCCTAAGCCAGACATTTCTCGCGCTGACGCGCAACAACACCGATCTTGAGTGGCTGCAGGGAGCATTAGCGCCGTTGGGTCAAGTGGTGGGTGCAGGCACAAGTAGCCTGGATGAACTGCTGGCCCTGGTTGATGTGACGTTTGCCGGCCTGATATTTGTGGGCCTGGATCGGGACAAGGTAGTCAACCAGTGCGCGCTGATTGAAGGTGCTCTGGAAGCCAAGCCCATGTTGGCCATCGTTGCCCTGGGCGACGGTATGGATAACCAGCTGGTACTCAATGCCATGCGCGCCGGGGCGAGGGACTTTGTGGCCTACGGTTCGCGCTCCAGTGAAGTGGCGGGGCTGGTACGGCGCCTGAGCAAGCGCCTGCCACCTGTGGCACCGAATGCCCAGTTGGGTGGTCTGAGCGTGTTGTTCAGTGCGCAATGCAATGCCGATGGTGCATTGCTGGCCAGCCACTTGGGGCTGGTGGTGCAAAAGCACGATCAAAAAACCCTGTTTCTGGACCTGGGCGTGCCCCGTGGTGATGGCCTGGCCGTGCTGGGCCTGGAAAGCTCGTTCTTTTTCGGTGATGCCCTGCGTCATTTGCGGCGCCTGGACAGCACCTTGATTGACAGTGCCTTTACCAAGACTGCCAGTGGCTTGCGGGTGTTGGCCCACAGTGACAGTGACGAACCGCTGGAGCAAACCAGTGCCGCCGAACTGTATATGTTGCTCAGTGCCTTGCGTCAGCACTTCCAGCATATTGTGGTCAACCTCACCGGTCAGCCTGACAGTGAAGCGCTGCGTACCTTTGCCACCCATTGCGACAGCCTGCTGTGGTACACCGACCAAAGCGTGCTCGATTGCCGCCGCAATCTCGACGTACTCAGCCGCTGGCGGGCCAAGGGCATGAAGTTCGAGCATACGGGCTTGTTGATCGACCGCTATATGAGTGGCGTTGCTCCCAATGCCGATGCCCTGGGTAAAAGCTTTGGCCTGCCGGTGCTGACAACACTCCCACCCAGCCCGGAGCTGCGCATCAATGCCAAGAATCAGGCCACCACCCTGTTTGACCTGGCCCCGCGCGAAGCCCTGAGCCAGGCTTTGAAAAAACTCGGTGAACGGTTGGTCTTGCGTTCACAGGTGCCTGAGCAAGCGACTTCCAAATCGGGTACCTGGCTGAACCTGAACCGCCTGTGGGGGGCCAAATGAGCAATGAACAGCTGTTTGGCTCAGGCCTGTACAAGGATGGTCGTGCGGACCATGACGGCCTGAAACTGGTGCTGCACCGCTATATCATCGATGCCATTGAAGAGACCGGAAAAAACCTGCTGGAAGGTTCCCGGGTGTCTTTGGCCCAATTTGTTACCGAGCGGGTAGCCGAGTATGTGTCGCGCCTGCATCTGGCTATTTCCCGTTATGAGATGGAGCGTCTGGCCGAGGAGATCGTCGACGAACTGACCGGATTCGGCCCCCTCGAAGTGCTGCTGCGCGACCCGGCCGTGACTGAAATTCTGGTCAACGGCCCCCATCGGGTGTTTGTCGAACGCGAGGGTCGACTTAGCCAGAGCGATCTGCGCTTTATCGATGACCATCATGTGGAACGGGTGATGCAGCGTATTCTGGCGCCCCTAGGGCGGCGTCTGGATGAGTCCTCGCCGATGGTCGATGCGCGCCTGCCCGATGGCAGCCGGGTCAACGCCATCATTCCGCCCATTGCCCTGGATGGCCCGTGCCTGTCGATCCGGAAATTTCGCAAGGACATGCTGCAAAGCAGCGACCTGGTGGCCATGCAGACCATCGACCAGGCAATCTTTGAATTCTTCCAGGAGGCGGTGGGCAAGCGCTGCAACATCCTGATCAGCGGCGGTACCGGTACCGGTAAAACCACGCTGCTCAACATCCTCAGCCAGTTGATCAACCCCCATGAGCGCCTGGTCACCATCGAGGACGTGGCTGAATTGCAGTTGGGCCACCCTCATGTGGTGCGCCTTGAAACCCGCCCGCCCAATGCCGAAGGGCATGGTGAGGTGAAATCCAGCGACCTGATCCGCAACGCCCTGCGGATGCGTCCGGACCGCATCATTCTCGGCGAGATCCGCGGTGTGGAAGTGCTCGATGTATTGACCGCGATGAACACCGGTCACGATGGTTCCATGAGCACCGTCCACGCCAACACCGCACAGGATGCCCTGCTGCGACTGGAAACCCTGGTGGGTTTGACCGGGCGTACGGTGGCGGAGAAAACCTTGCGCCAGATGATCTGCGCCGCACTGGACGTGATTATCCAGCTGACGCGCATGCCCGATGGCCGCCGTTGCGTCAGTGAAGTGCTGGAGGTGGTGGGGGTGCGTGACGATGTGTATGTGACCAACACCCTGTTCCGTCTCGACAAGCGCACCGGCTTTGGTTTTATGCGCGAGGCCTTGAACCCGGCAAGCGACAAGTTGCGTCGTGACCCCGTCCTGAACGCCCACGGCTGAGGCACTGCATATGAACCCGGCCTTACTGCTTTTTACCATCAGTTTCCTGATGTTCGCGCTATCGCTGAATCTGGTGTATCGCGCCCTGACCGACCCGACCACGGGCCGTGTGCTGGAGCGTCTGGGTGAAGGCCAGCCGCAGTTGCTGGAGAAAGCCCAGGGCGTGGCCTGGCTGGACCGGGCTTTTTTGCAGGCAGGCCTGGGGCGCCCTTCAGAGCGTCTGGGTTTGTGGCTGTCGCTATGGGCCGCTGCGGTGATTGTGGCGGGCCTGATCGGTGGCTGGGTGTTCTTGCTCGCGTTGCTGGTGTTGCCGCCGGTGCTGCTCAAACTCTTTGTCAGCTGGCGTTACCACCGCCGGGTTCGGCGCATGGTTGAGCAACTGCCATTGCTGCTCGATCACTGCGTGCGCAGCCTCAAGGCCGGACGCACCTTGGCCGATGCGGTGTTGACCGCGATCGAGGCATCCAGCGACCCGCTCAAAAGCAGTATCAGCCGGGTATCGCGCAACGTGCAGATGGGGGTGAGCCTGCCCGAGGCAGTGAACGACTTTGCCGAGCTTTATGAACGTGATGAATTTCGCATGTTTGCCCTGGGGCTTAAGGTCAACCATCGCTACGGTGGTAATGCCAGTGAGTTGCTGGAGAACCTGATCGTGCTGATTCGCGAGCGTGAGCAGGGGGCGCGCAAGTTGCGCGCCATGACCGGTGAAACCCGGATGACGGCGCTGGTATTGGGCTCGTTGCCGGTGTTTGTGGTGGGTTTCTTTATGGTGACCAACCCCAGCTACATGCTCAAGATGTGGCAGGACGGCGGAGGGCAGCAGATGCTCCTGACCGCAATGGCCATGCAGATAATCGGCAGTGTGGCGCTGTGGCGCATGGTACGGAGCGTATGACATGGCCTTTTTGATTTGTGTGGTGTTGCTGCTGGGCGCCATGGCGCTGTTGATCAATAACGTGGTTCAGGATCGCATGAGCCAGCAACGGGTCATGCAGCGCCTGGATGGTGGCAAGACCGGCCCCGGCAAGCTCAGCCTGTGGATGCGGGCGGTGGGCAACAGCAAGTTTGGCCAGCGCTCGGTGTCGATGGACAGCGAAACCCAGACTCTGCTCAACCGCATCGGCTGGCGCACCGCCAGTCAGCGCTCGCTGTTTGCCGCTTTTCAGGTTGGCACCCCGATAGCTTTTGCCGGGCTGGTGTTCTTGGGCTATGAGCTGTTTTTTCCGCGTTCGGGCAATCTGCTGGTGGTGATGCTGTTCTCCCTGGCTTTGGGCTATCTGATCCCCAAGCGATTGTTGGCCTATGCTGCAAAAAGGCGCCAGCAGGAAGTGGCGATCGAAGTTTCAACCTTTATTCCGTTGCTGCGCATTCTGTTTGAGTCGGGCATGGCAGTCGAACAGGCGCTGCGGGTGTTGAGCCAGGAAGCGCGGCACCTGCTGCCGGTACTGACCGGTGAGTTGCGGGTGATTCTGGCCCGGGTCGACTCGGGGCTGGAGTTGAATCAGGAACTGAGCAAAACCGCGAGTCTGCTGGATGTAGACGAGTTCAATGACACCTGCGTGATTCTGCAGCAATTGATTCAGCAGGGTGGTGGCGCGATGAAGTCATTGCAGGCACTCAAGGAGCTGCTGGATGACCGTCGTTTGACCCGCATGGAGGAATATATCTCCAAGATGTCCGCCAAAATGTCGGTAGTGATGATGGTGTTTCTGTTCCCCGCTTTGATGATCGTCTTGGCCGGGCCGAGTTTTGTCGCTATCTCGCGAGCCTTTCTCTCTTGACCAGGGGTATGAACATGAAAGCTGTCATCGTCGTGTGCGGGCTGCTGATGCTGGGCGGCTGTGCCACAGGAGGTCAGAGTAATCCGCCGTGGATGGCCATGGGCGGCAGTTGCACCAAGTTGAGTGGTGACCAGGAGCTGTCACTGAACCTGGCCGATGATATGGCCAAGGAAGGCAAGCTGCACGCCAGCCTGGCCAACCTGCAAAACCTGCCGCAGGGGTCGGCGCAGGTACAACTGCGCAAGGCACGGATTTATCGCCAGTTGGGCCGCGATGAGGCCGGGCCGCTGTATCAAGGGTTGCTGGGGTCGTGCCTGGCAGCCGAAGGGGAGCATGGCCTGGGCCAACTGGCAGCCGGGCACGGTGACAACGCCCTGGCGATCACCCATCTGGAGCGTGCGGCACAAATGGCGCCGACCGATGCCAAGATCCGCAATGACCTGGGTGTGGTTTATCTCAATCAACGGCGGGTTGATGAAGCGCGGTTCGAGTTTTTGACCGCTCTGGAGCTCAAGCAGGATGAATCTCCGGCGGCATTGAACCTGGTGACCTTGCTGATTTATCAGGACCAGTGGAAGCAGGCCGCAGAACTGGTAACCCGCGCGGGCCTGACCCCCGAACAGGTAAGTGATGCCCAGTACCGGGCACAAGCTTTGAAAGCTCAAGCCAGGACCGCCAGCAACCAGGTGGCTGTCGTCAAATAACGCGTTGGAGGTTTGCCATGACTTTATCTATTCGTGTGGGGGTGCTGCTGGCCCTGATGCCGCTGGGTGCGCTGGCTATCGAGCCTGGCCCCACCCCCAGAACCCAGCAGCAAACCGAGAACTGGCTGCAATTGCAAGTGAGCGGCAGCGTCCAGTCGCCCATCCACCAAACGGCTACGCCGGCGGAGCGTGAGCTCAGCCTGCAGCGCTGGCTGGACAGTTATAAACATGAAATCCCCGAGTACTACGGGCAGAAAGAGGGTGGCAAGGCCAGCCAGGAATAAGTTCTTTCCTGCAATAGCGGGCCCCCACAGGCAGTAGGCGGCGCAAGAGCTGTGGGAGCGGGCTTGCCCGCGATGGCAGCGGTGCGGCGTCACTCACCCGCCGCGCCAGTTGTATCGCGGGCAACTCGCACCGCTACAGTGAAGTGATCAGGTAGCTAGTGCGCAGTTTGCCGATGGGCGCCGGCGTTTGGCGACAGGGCCAGGGCCAGTTGGGTGCGGTTGTTCATATGGGTCAGGCGCAGCACTTGCGACACATAGAGCTTGACCGTGTTTTCGGTGATGCCCAGGTCACAGGCGATCTGGTAGTTGGTCTGGCCCTTGCTGACCAGCTTGGCGACGTCCAGCTGGCGTGGTGACAGCTGTTTGAAGATCGTCGGGATCTGTTGCCAGGGGCCTTCACCTGGTTCCTGGCTGTTCAAGGGGTGAGTGGCAGCTTGCGGAGGGCGCCGGGCGGACTCCATGTCCTGATACAGGTCATCGATGGATTCGGCCAGGAACTGCAATTTCTGGTTCAGGTGGCCCAGCTGATCGCTCTTGTGGCGCTCACGCAAAATAGCTTCCTGGCGCTGGAT
This sequence comes from Pseudomonas sp. CCC4.1, assembly GCF_035019225.1. Taxonomy (NCBI): domain Bacteria; kingdom Pseudomonadati; phylum Pseudomonadota; class Gammaproteobacteria; order Pseudomonadales; family Pseudomonadaceae; genus Pseudomonas; species Pseudomonas sp. CCC4.1. The sequence continues at coordinate 11,264 of NZ_JASJWL010000080.1, forward strand.
GCCCTCGAGCAGCTCATTGAGGTCGACCGGCTTTTGATAGTAGTCGGCGATGCCGATACGCAGGGCCTTGATCACATCCTGTTTATCGGCGCGACCGGTCAACAGGATGCTTTCAAAGGCGCGGTGTTTGCCGGCCAGTTTTTGCAACTGCTGGGTCAGTTCGATGCCGTTCATGTCGGGCATGTGCAGGTCGCAGAGCACCAGGCCGATTTGCGGGTCGGCCACAAACGCATCAATGGCTTCACGGGTTGTATTGCAAGGCACGCAACGGTAACCGCTGCTTTCCAGAAACTCGCACAGTTCTTCGACAATCAACGACTGATCGTCGACTACGAGCACTTTTATTAGGGGGGTGGGCGTGTTCACGTGGTTCTCCTTCCTGGTAAACCAATCAGGGACATCTTGGTCCACATACTTGCGGTGATTGAATTAAACGTAGACCTACTTTACGACTATGTACAAGGTATTAATCCCTCGTAATGACTAGTGAAGCAGAGCCATTGTCAGGGTAAAACCACCGAACAGGAAGGGTGCAAAGGGAAGCTTTTTTGACACTGTGGCGCCTTTCGCAAGCGAGAGCGTCTTAACTTGTTGATTTATTGACGGCAGTATTTTTGACGCACAAAACCACCAGATGCCACTACAGATGCCAGCACCGATAACGGTGCCAAGAATTGTCGGACGATCGGTTGTCAGCGCCAGGGCGATCAACAGCTTTACGTCGCCGGCACCCAGCTTGTTCAAGGCATAACCGGGCAGTGTCAGTACCAGCGCGATCAGCAGCGCCCAGCCTCCTTCGGTTGCGCTTGCTCCCAGCCAGGTGTGACCGGTCCACAGCAGATACAGCAGCGCCAGCGCTGCGCCACCCAACGTCAGGAAGTTGGAAATATGGCGTTGGAGCAGGTCTTGAATGGAACAGGCCACAAACCACAGCAACACAACAGCTAACTGGATCACGTAAAGAGCCTCCGTTTTTTACCAATGATTCTATGATGATATTACTGTCGACAGTCAGGGTAGACGCAGTCATGAAAACAAGACTTGGCAAAAAGCAGCAGGGCGCGGCGGCGATTGAGTTCGCGCTGGTGTTTGTGATTTTTTTTGCGGTGCTTTATGGCGTGCTCAGCTACAGCTTGCCCCTGCTGTTGGTGCAGTCATTCAACAATGCGACGGCCGAGGCGGTGCGGCGCAGCATGGCGGTGGATCCGACGGCGGCCAACTATGGCGGGCTGGTGGAGACGTTGGCCAAGAGCGTATTGAACGAGAAACTGGCCTGGGTGCCCACTGCGGTTAAAGGCAGCCTGGTTCCGGCCGCGACCTATAACCCGACAACCAAAGTGCTGACTGCCAGTGTGACCCTGCCTGCTACGGCGTTGACCACCATCATGCCGGTGCTCAAATTGGGAACGATCACAGTGCCCAGCCTGCCAACAAATTTGAAAGCCGAATCGAGTGCTCAACTTGTCCCCTAGCGAAGGGCTGTTCGGGCGCTTGTTGGGACGGACCGACGAGCGCTTGCCTGAATCCACCGATCCGCAATCACGCACCCATGCGGGTATCCAGCTGATGCTTGATCCGCTGGGGCACGTCATTGAAATCCACGGCCTGCAGCGCTACGGCCTGGCGCGGGGCAGCGACGATGGTTCACCGCGCCTGCTCCTGAGCTATCTGGTGCCGGGGAGCACCCTGGCGCTTGAAGGCGTACCGGCAGACTGGGTTGGTCACAGTCTTGATCTCGACTTCCAGTGTGCGGGGCTGCGTGTGGTGCATACCCGGGGCTGGGTGCAACCCCAGGGGGGCAGCTGGCTTTTGCAGTTGCTGGATATCAGCGACCTGCGCCTTGGCAGTGAGCAGGCCCGCAGCCGCGAGCGCTGCACGCAACTGATCCTGGGGCTGGCCGGGCAGTTGCGCCAGTGCAGCGCGTCGCGTCTGTCCGAGGTCATGCACGAAGCGCTGCGCAGCGTCGCCCAGCATGGGCGTGTGCCCTGTATGGCGCTGGCGCTGCGTGAGGGTCCACAGGCTTCCTGGTATATGCACAGCACGTATCACGCCTTTGATGCGCCGCAACTGTGGCTGCCCGAACAAAACCTTGGCAGCCTGCTCGATCCGCTTGGCGGAACCTCACCCCAGCGTGTCGAGCGCGACGGTAACCCGCGATTAAACGATTTGTTTGGCAATGCCGATGGTGTGCTGGTGCCTTACAGCGACCAGCAAGGCTTGTGTGCCTGGTTGATGCTGGGGTTTTACCCGGCGTCCCTGCACGGCCCGCAAATGAGTGAAAGCGACTGGATGCAGGTGTGCGCGGCCCTGGCCGCACCACTGCTGGACCGTTTACGTGAGCAGCAGCACCTGCAGCAAAGCGAGCGCATGGAAGCCCTGCAAGGCCTGCTGGGCACCGGCTGGTGGGAATGGTCGAGCACCAGCGAACTGCTGGAACTGGCTCCACAACTGGCCATCAACCTGGACGCTGTGGCCGAGCCGCAGGCCATGACCCGCCAGGCATGGCTGGCGTTGTTTCACCCGGCTGACCGTGATGAACTTAGCGGTCGCTTCAATGAACTGCTGGAACATGGCAAAGAATTATTACTGTTTGCCCGGGTACATGAGCCACAGGCCACAGAGCCTGCCCGCTGGTACCGGATTCAGGGCCAGGTGCTGGGCAGCGGCACCCGGCGGCGCATCGTAGGTTTTATGCTGGATGTCAGCGATATCAAAAACCAGCAGCAACAAGTCGCCGCCGCCCATGCGCGGCTGGACAACCTGATCGCCAGTTCCCCGGCGGTGATTTATGTACAGCGTTATGTTGAAGGCGCGCTGGTACCGGCATTTTTCAGTGACAGCCTCAAGCCTTTACTGGGCTGGACGCTGGAGGAATGTACCAGTGAAACCTTGATCGAGTGGGTCCATCCCGATGACCTCGAACAGTTTTTTGGCCGTACCCGGCAGTTGCTGCGCGAAGGCAGCGCCCGCAACCGGTATCGACTTCGCGATCGGCGCGGCGATTATCACTGGTTGCTGGATGAGGCCAAGCTGTTACGAAATGATCTGGGTTTGCCGGTAGAAGTGGTCGGCTTGTGGCTGGATATCACCGAGGCTACCGAAGCGGCCGAGCGGGTCAAAAATAGCGAGGAGCGTTACCGGATACTGGTTGAGGACTCACCGGCGATGATCTGCCGTTACCTGCCCGACCTGACCCTGACCTTCGGCAATCAGCCGCTGGCCAGCTACCTGGAATGCACCACTGCGCAACTGCCGGGCATCAACCTGAGCAGTTGGCTATCCACTGAGCAGCGCGAGGCCTTTGTGCAGCGTATTGCCGGCTTGACTCCGCAGGCACCGGTCAGCACGGCGGAAATCAGCCTGCAACTGCCGGGGCGTGAATATGCCTGGTGGGTGTGGTCGGACCGGGGCATTTTCGACGAGCAGGGCAACTTGCTTGAAGTGCAGGCCGTGGGCCGCGACAACACCGAAGTGCGTCGCTCGCAACAGCAACTGACCCACAGCGCGAAAATGGCCACCCTGGGCGAAATGGCCACGGGGCTGGCGCACGAAATCAACCAGCCGCTGAACGTGATGCGCATGGCCGTGGTCAACGTGCTCAAACGCCTGGGTAATGGCGATGCGCAGATCGATTATTTGCAAGACAAACTCACCCGTATTGACGGTCAGATCCAGCGTGCGGCGCGGGTGGTAGACCACTTGCGGGTGTTTGGCCGTCGTTCCGAAATCGAACAGCAAGTGTTCAACCCGGCGCAGGCCATGGAAGGCTCTCTAGCCTTGCTGGGTGAGGGCTTGAGGGGCAAGGGTGTGCAATTGCGCAGTGAGGGCCAGGCTTGCGCTGTGCAGGTGCGCGGCCATGTGGATCAGTTGGAGCAAGTGTTGATCAATCTGATGGTCAATGCCCGTGATGCGCTGATGAGCAAGCGTGAAACTGACCGCGACTTTGAGCCCTGGATAGCCCTGAGTGTTGAGTCCGATGCGCAAAGTGTGCGCTTGTGGGTGGATGACAATGCGGGTGGCATCGACCCGCGGTTGCTGGAGCGGATCTTCGAACCGTTCTTCACCACCAAGCCCATTGGCCTGGGCACCGGCCTGGGGTTGTCCGTGAGTTACGGCATTATCGACAATATGGGCGGGCGGCTGAGTGTCAGCAATACCGAGCATGGGGCGCGGTTTTGTGTGGAGCTGCCCCTGGTAGCAGCCTGAATTCAGCGTTCCACCCTTCATGTGGGAGCGGGCTTGCTCGCGATTGCATCACCTCGGTATATCAGATGTACCGAGGTGCCTGAATCGCGAGCAAGCCCGCTCCCACAAGGTATTGCACTCCATTTAGGTCAAAGCACCAGCTGGGCGCGGCCACCCTGGTTGCAGGAGAGGTTGGCGCCCACTTCAACTTGATTTAAGTCGATACCTAAACTCAATAGCAGAGTGTCAATTATTCTGTCGAGTACAGGACCCAGTACGGTGTTTATAGTACTAATCAGTATTGGGGTAAGGGTTGTAAGAAGACTGTCTAAGCTTGCCATTAGCACACCAAGGATATTGTTTTGTATTGGCTGGTAGATGTGTACTTTTATTCCATTTAGTGTGTTGCCTAAGCTCGTAACTATTCCGTTAGTGCTGTAAGTATGAGGTAGCGGGGTTTGTCCTACCGGTAATAAGTTTGCAGGGCCATAAGTGTAAGGTTGTTTCAAGTTTGCTCCGACACTGGTGTCGAGGCTAATTCCAACGCCCCCGCCTATTGACGGTATCCTAGGGTCGCAGGTTCTTGGCGAAAAAAGAGGAAGCAAAGGCGTTCCGCAGGAAATGGTCCCAATGTCAATCACCGGAAGTGGAACGACAGTCAATGGTTGGGGGTTAGTTGTGCTGCCAGGGAATGCTTGCGTTTTGTCTATGATGCCGAGTTTTATGTTTATTAGAGATGTGTTGGTAGTTGCAGTTAAGGTTTTGGTAGTTTCGCTGGCGCAGCTATAAGCACTTACATAGCTCTCGGCGCTAGGAGCATCAATATAAATATCGATAGTGTTGCTGAGTAGTTGGAGTGAAGGAGATGTGCACTTGGCACCCAGTGCGCAGCTAAGGGACTCCAGTGTGCCCACTATATTCAAATTCAGAAGGTTTCTTAGCGTGCCTACAAGGGCAGAGCTTAAGCTAGATACTGCATCTAGTATTTTCTGTACAGTTGATAAAGCAGGAAGTTCTACAGAAACCACCGTGCGTATTTGTGCTGTTTTAACATAAATACTATGGGGGCCGGTTTTTGTCTCCAAAACGGCCAATGCGGGGTTACCTATAGCTGAAAGCTGCGGAGGCTCAAGAACCTGGATGCGGGCAGTGATTTTTGTAATGCCTAAGTCGATAGGGAACGCTGCTGTCAATCCATTGGTTTTGTTAGCGAGTTGTACATATCCGCTAATGAGGTCGAATAGATTCATATCGATGTTTAGTGCGGAATTTGATGTGCCGCTTTGGATGTTCAAAATTTTGCCAAGGACCACGGTTGTTGTGCCAGCAGCTAATTTTAATGCTCTAAGACTTGCTATCGTTGTAGTCGTGCTTAACGTGTTGTTTGGGTCGAGTAAGTTGATGGTGGATTGTATTAATTTTCCGACTTCAATGTTGGACTTTAGAACTTCGTCGTACCCTCCTGCGCTAAGATTTAAATCGGTTTTCAATTGGTTCATGTAAGAAAGCAAATTTACCTTGGTGTTTATCAGGCCGTTCCAACCTGCTGCATCAATAGACACGTTTCCACCAAGCAGACCACCAAAAAGTGAACTCAGTATTTTCGACTTACTGCTATCGACGGTGAGTGTTGTATTTCGAATAGTCAACTGCGCCAACGGCGCCCCACCATTGCTCCCCACCGCACTCGCCGTCAAATTGGTATTCAGATTAAACCCGTTTTTGGAAAACATACTCCACAAGCCTCCGGCCACGCTGGTCGGCACAGTGGTGGTGGCGATTACGCGAATGGCATCGGATTTGGTTGCGTCGGCAGTGAATACCCGCAACTGGCTACTGTTGGTGCTCAGGGTGCCGCAAGTGGTGTTTACTTTTTGCACGCTGCCGGGGGTGAAGCTGTTGCGAGTGGCACTCTGGTTGGCGAAACCGGCAGCAGTACTGGCGCCAGCACAGTTACCGCCCCGACTCACCGCCTCCAGCACCGCCATATCCGCCACGCGCTGCAACTTGCGCTGCTCCAGGTACAGGCGCCCGCTGTCGACCACCAGCAGCATAAACAGCAGCACCATGCCCAGCGTCACGGCAGCCATCAGGCCGATTGCGCCATGCTGCTGCCGGGGACCATAAAAACCCATACCGCGTAGTTGGGGAGACATCGAGCACTCCTGATGCTGGAACAGTGCCCAGCGCTAACTCTCCAAAGTTTCAGCGAGTGTAGACAAGAAGTGATCGGTGCGCTGGCCAGTTGCCAGTTTTATAAGCGCGATGTGAACGGTTAATCAAAAGACAACGACAAGTGGTCAGAAAAACAGTGTAAAAACCAACTTGCTCACGAAAGTATTAATACCAACTTACTTATATACATCGTGAGCAAGTTAATGCTGCGTAACTTACTTGGGCGGATACGTACTCAGGATCTTGGTGACTGCTTGCTGGATTGCAGCGCTGCGTTCAGCCGGGGTCGGGCTGCTGTCGACGACTTTCTCTGCACTGCCTCGCCACACCAGCTTGCCGTCTTTGGCATCGATCAGGTCGATCTGCAGCGTACCAACCTGGTAGCTGTCTCTTATACACATCTGGGTTGGGGGGGTGTGGGTTTTAAAAAAAATGGGGGGGGGGGGGGGGGGGGGGGGGGGGGGGGGGGGGG
>NZ_JASJWL010000081.1:0-17470 GCF_035019225.1 Pseudomonas sp. CCC4.1
AGATGTGTATAAGAGACAGGGGTGGGAGCGAGCCTGCTCGCGAAGGTCCCGGCGTGGTTTATCGGTCCGGTTCGCAGCCCTTCAGCACCAACCGGATAATGGTTTGGGTTGCCGCTTCGTAGTCGCTGTCTTCAAGCTTGGTCTTGCCGGTGATGGCCGAGATCTGCCAGTCGAAGTCGGCGTAGGTCTGGGTTGCCGCCCAGATGCTGAACATCAGGTGGTGCGGGTCGATGGCGGCAATCTGGCCGCGGTCGATCCAGGTCTGGATGCAGGCGATGTTGTGTTGGGCCTGGGCATTCAACAGCTCTACCTGTTTCTCACTCAAGTGCGGGGCGCCATGCATGATTTCGCTGGCGAACACTTTCGAGGCAAAGGGCAGGTCACGGGAAATCACGATTTTTGAGTGGATGTAATTGCTCAATACCGTATTCGGCTCGCCATCGGCGTTGAACGGCGTCGAAGCCCGCAGGATCGGGTCGATAATGCTTTCAAGCACCTCGCGATAGAGGTTTTCCTTGGATTTGAAGTAGTAGTAGACATTGGGCTTGGGCACGCCGGCCTTGGCCGCGATATCGCTGGTTTTGCTGGCGGCGAAACCCTTGTCAGCGAATTCTTCGCTGGCGGCACGCAAAATCAGTTCTTTGTTACGCTCGCGGATACTGCTCATAAACCCGATATGTCCTTGCCTGCTGGGGCGGTCGGGCATGGTAGCACCGGGCTTGCAAGTGGCTCAAGATTGCCGCTTTGCGCGCGGCACGCGCTATGCTTGTGTCCATTCCATCTCTCAGGACGTTTTTCTATGGCTGGCAGTAGCTTGCTGATGTTGCTCGATGATATCGCCGCCGTGCTCGATGACGTCGCTCTGATGACCAAAGTGGCCGCCAAAAAAACCGCCGGTGTGCTGGGCGATGACCTTGCGCTCAACGCCCAGCAGGTATCGGGCGTGCGTGCCGACCGGGAGTTGCCGGTGGTGTGGGCCGTGGCCAAGGGTTCGTTTCGCAACAAGGCGATTCTGGTACCGGCAGCGCTGGCCATCAGTGCCTTTGCGCCCTGGGCGGTGACGCCGCTGTTGATGGTGGGTGGGGCTTATCTGTGTTTCGAGGGTTTCGAAAAGGTCGCCCACAGTTTCACCCACAGCAAGGCCGATGCCCAGAGCCAGCGCCAGGCCTTGCAGGAGTCGCTGGCCGGTGCTGAAGTCGATCTGGCGGCGTTTGAAAAGGATAAGGTCAAGGGCGCCGTTCGTACGGACTTTATCCTGTCCGCCGAAATCATTGCCATCACCCTGGGCATCGTCTCCGACTCACCGCTGATGCAGCAGGTGGTGGTGTTGTCGGGTATCGCCATCGTGATGACAGTCGGGGTATATGGCGTGGTGGGTGGCATCGTCAAACTCGACGATGGTGGCCTGTACCTGAGCAAGAAGACCGGCGACGGCGCCTGGCCGCGGTTCCAGCGCAGCTTTGGCCGTGGTGTGTTGAGCGCAGCCCCGTACATGATGAAAAGTCTGACCGTGATCGGCACGGCGGCAATGTTCATGGTCGGCGGCGGTATCCTGACCCACGGTGTACCGCCGTTGCATCATTGGGTTGAAGGCGTTGCGCAAGGCAGCACGCAATGGCTGGGTGTGGTGTCGGTGATTGTGCCGACCCTGCTCAACGCCGTGGCCGGCATTATTGCCGGCGCGGTGGTGTTGGCCGTGGTGTCTGTCGCGAGCAAGGTCTGGCGGGCCATCAAGTCCTAGGCCGCGATGGCACGGGGCAGGGTACTGTCCTGCAGCAATCGATAGCCCAGCACCGCGAACAGCAGCATGACGCCGCCGGCGGCCAGCGACACGCTAAAACCGGCCTGGGCGCCGTACGCGTCCACCACCCAGCCGCCGAGTACCGCACCGAGGGCCACGCCCATGCCCAGACCGGTGATCATCCAGGTCAGGCCTTCAGTCAGCTTGGCAGGTGGGACAATGTTTTCCACCAGGCCCATGGCGGTGATCAGGGTGGGGGCAAAAAACAGCCCGGCGATCAGCATGCCCACGGCCAGGGTGGCGATGCTGTCGGCCCACAGCAGCGGCACCATGGTGATGGATGTGGCCAGGGCGCCGAGCACAAACAGCCTGGGCAGCGGCATGTTCAACTTGAGCATGCCGAACACCAGCCCGGCAGCGCACGATCCCAAGGCGTACATCGACAATACAATGCTTGCGGCAGCCGGTTGGCCCTGATGCTGGGCAAAGGCCACGCTAACCACATCCACCGTTCCCACAATCGTGCCCAGCCCAAGCAGGGCCAACAGCAAAACCACCACGGCGCCCTGGCGTAAAACTGTGCCCTGGTGCTCGCTGCTACGCGGGTGTACCGGTGGTTCGGTGCTGCGTTGCAGCACAAACACGCTGACGCCGATGGCCAGCAGGATGGCTGCCGCCAGTGGTCCGGCCTGGGGGAACAGCGCCACACTCAGGCCCACGGAAATCGGCGGGCCGATAATAAAGCTCACTTCATCGAGTACCGACTCGAACGAGAACGCCGTATGCAGTTTGGGCGAGCCGCGATACAGCTCGGTCCAGCGTGCCCGCACCATTGCCGACATGCTCGGCATGCAGCCCGACAGGGCGGCGAACACAAACAGCGTCCAGTCCGGCGCGCCAAAATGACTGCACAGCAGCAAGGCCAGCAAGGCGCTGACGCCAATGGCGGTGACACCGGGCAGGATGCGGCTCTGGCCGTAGCGGTCGACCCAGCGTGAAATCTGCGGAGCCAGCAGGGCTGTGGCCAGGGCAAAGGTGGCGGCTACGCCACCGGCCAGCCAATAGGAACCTTGCAGTTGCGCCAGCATGGTGATGATGCCGATGCCGACCATTGAGATCGGCATCCGCGCGATCAGGCCCGCACCGCTGAAAGCCTTGGTGCCGGGGGCGCTGAAAATCTCGCGATAGGGGTTGGCCATACAAGCTCCGGAACAGTGTTGGGGATTGCTTTCGTAGCAGCTGTCGAACGCAGCCTTCGGCAGCTGCTACGGGAATGTGTGATTACCGAGCATGACATACGCGGCGTATGTAGAAATATACGCATACACAGCGTATGTCAATTAACATACGTCGCGTATCCAAAAATAAAGGTGACAGGCATGGCGCCCAAAGCGCGGTCGCAAATGATCGAAGAAACCCGTGGCAAGCTGCTTGAGGCGGCTCGCCTGGCATTCAGTACGGTGGGCTATGCCCGGACATCGATGGACGAATTGACGGCTTCGGTCGGGCTGACGCGTGGCGCGTTGTACCACCATTTTGGCGACAAGAAAGGCTTGTTCAAGGCCGTGGCCCAGCAGATCGATGCCGAGCTGGATGCGCAGCTGGCGCAGGTGTTTGAGCAGGCGGACAGCCAGTGGCAAGGGTTTAAGGATCAATGCCGGCTGTATCTGGAGATGGCCCTGCAAGTCGAGGTACAGCGCATTCTGTTGCGCGATGCGCCTTCGGTGCTGGGCTCGCAATATGTGCAGAACACCCAGTCGGTGTGCTGCCTGTCGATGGCGTCGATGCTGCAGGGGCTGATGGACACCGAGGTGATTCAACGCACCGATCCCGAGGCGCTGGCGCGTCTGATTCAGGGCGGGCTGATGGATGCGTCGTTCTGGATTGCCGAGGCCGACAACCCGCCGCAGCGTCTGGCCGCTGCGCTGGACAGCCTGGACCTGATGCTGCGCGGTTTGCTGCGGGTGCCTGAGCCGCGCTGACGCGGCCCGGGCCCGTGCATCAGAAGTGGTACTTGATCAGCAGGCTGGTGGTGTTCTGATTGGTTTTGAACGCGCCGCTGTCTTCGATGCCGTACTTGTTTTTCCAGTAGTCGTATTCCACACCGACGTACAGTTGCTTGGCGCTCCAGCTCAGGGCCTTGCCGAGGTCATATTTAACCTGCGGGTTGAAGTGCAGGTTGGCGTGGTAGGTGCCACGGGAGTTCTCGTCGTTGTCGACCACCCAGTCCATGTAGCCGTCGATCAGCACATCGGAGTTGCCCAGGGGCAGGGTGTAGGACCACACTGGGGTGATCTGCCACACACCTTTGCCGGCGCGGCTGCCTTCCGGGAAGCGTTGGTAGAAGTTCAACTGGAAGTAGTCAAAGCCCGGCACGTTCAGGTCGAAACCCGGACCGATCAGGTAGGCATCGGTATCGCCTTCGCCAAACTCGTAAGTCATGGCCAGCAGCACGTCTTTGATCGGGCCGAATTCAAACTTCTGGTCGAAGATCTTGCCGAACGACAAACGCGGGGTGAATTCACCGTAGTAGGTGTTCGGGCCGACGTTGCCGTCTTTCTTGCCGTTGTAAAAGATACGGTCAAGGAAGAAGAAGTTGTCACCGTACTTCCAGCTGTCAGCATGCTCGAAGGTCATGGTCTGCTGAATTTTTGGATTGACCTGGAAGTCCTTGCCGTACAAGTAAGTCAGGCTGTTGGTTTGCCATTGCAGCAGGTCGCCGGCGACTGCCGGAGCCCCGCCCAGCATGCTCCCCGCAAGCATCAGGCCGGTAAGTGTGCGCTTCATTCGGTTAGCTCCAAAATATAGAAAGTTGTGCAAGTAGTGCGAACGTGGCGCTCTGTTGTGGCGCCTTGGTTCATGGTTTTAAAAGTTGCCTTTACGGTCAGCTTCAGTGCTTTTAGCAAGTTCGGGGCCATACCTGTTTTATAGCCATGAATAAACCCTCGACTGCGCGTTGGCAGTTGAGTGCAGGGGGCGGCAGGCAGGCCGTAAACCTTTGATATAAAGGCAAAAGTTGGCTTTAAAGTCAGCTTTGAAAAACGTCGCGTTTAAGCGGGCGCGCAGGATACGGGCTCTGGCGTGTGCACTCAAGCGCTCTGTTAAAGCCCAGGGCGGGCAATAACAGAGCATGCACAGTCTAGAGCTTAGAAGTGGACTTTGATCAGGGCACTGGCGGTGTTCTGGTTGGTATCAAGACGGCTGCTGCTTTCGATGCCGTACTTGTCCTTCCAGTAGCTGTATTCAATCCCGACATAGAGCTGTTTTTCACCCAGGTTCAGGGCCTTGCCCAGGTCATATTTGATCTGTGGGTTGAAGTGCAGATTGGAGTGGTAGGTGCCGCGTGAGTTCTGGTCGTTGTCCACCACCCAGTCCATATAGCCGTCGATCAACACGTTGGAGCGGCCCAGGGGGATGGTGTAGGAAAACGACGGAGTGATCTGCCAGACCCCGGTGCCAGGGCGTGGGCCCTCGGTATGGCGGCGATAGAAGTTGAGGGTGAAGTAGTTGAAGCCCGGTACCGCCAGATCAAAGCCCGGGCCGATCAGGTAGGCCTCGCTGTCGCCTTCGCCATATTCATAGGTCATGGCCAGCAGCACATCCTTGATCGGGCCATATTCGAATTTGCGGTCGAAGATCTTGCCGAACGACAGGCGCGGGCTGAACTCGCCGTAATAGGTGTGCGGGCCTTTGTTGGGGTCTTCTTTGCCGTTGTAGAAAATACGGTCGACAAACAGGAAGTTGTCGCCGTACTTCCATTTGTCCGCATGTTCGAAAGTGACGGTTTGCTGGATCGACGGGTTGATCGCGAAGTTCTTGCCGTACAGGTAGGTCAGGCTGTTGGTTTGCCATAAAAACAGGTCCCCGGCCATTGTCTGGCTGGCAGCCAAAAGTCCACCTGCGAGCGTGACGCCCCAGTGTTTGCACTTCATGGGTAACTCCCTTTTTTATTGTTTTTGTAAAGCGAGAGCCCCTCTCCCTAGCCCTCTCCCGGAGGGAGAGGGGATTGGTCGTGCGAGCGCTCAGGAACACCACCGATCAGCCCCCTCTCCCTTGGGGAGAGGGTTGGGGTGAGGGTCAGGGCTCAGTGCTGGTGCACATGCCCGCTCATGGCTGCGCGTTCGGAACCGCCCAGCACATTGAACATCAGGTTCAGGCACACCGCGCTGACAGCGGCCATGGCGATACCGCTGTGGGTGATGGGGTCCATCCACAGTGGCAGGTGGGCGAAAAACTCAGGACGCACCACCGGGATCAGGCCCATGCCGATGCTCACGGCCACCAGCAACTGATTGCGGCGGTCGGCGATGTCGGCTTCCTGGAGGATCTTGATCCCGGTTGCCGCGACCATGCCGAACATGGCAATGGCGGCGCCACCCAACACTGCAGGCGGAATCGAGGCCACCAGGTACGCCGCTTTCGGCAGCAGGCTGAGGGTGATCAGGAAGATACCGGCCATGATGGTTACCGAGCGGCAACGCACGCCGGTCATTTGCACCAGGCCAATGTTCTGGGCGAAGGAGGAGTGGGTGAAGGTGTTGAAAAAACCGGCGATAAACGAAGCGCCTGCGTCACACAGCAAACCGCGACGCAGCATGCGCGGGGTGACTTCCTGATCGGTGATTTTGCCCAGCGCCAGGAACATCCCGGTGGACTCGACAAAAATGATCACCACCACCAGGCACATCGAAAGAATCGGTGCCAAATGAAACTCCGGCATGCCGAAGTGCAAGGGGGTGACAACCTGGAACCACGGCGTATTGTCCAGCCCGGAGAGGTCGACCATGCCGATGGCGCCTGACAGCACATAGCCCAGGGCCATGCCGATCAAGACCGACACATTGACCCAGAAGCCGCGCATAAAGCGGTTGATCAGCAGGATGGTGCCCAGCACCAGAGCCGCGATGGCCAGGTACACCGGCGAGCCGAATTGCGCCGCAGCACTGCCGCCACCGGCCCAGTTGACCGCAACGGGGAACAGCGACAGGCCGATCGACGTAATGACAGTACCGGTGACCAGGGGAGGAAAGAAGCGCACCACCTTGGACATAAATGGCGCAATGATCATTCCGAAAAAGCCCGCGGCGATGGTCGCGCCGAAGATCCCGGTCAAGCCGATACCCGGCATCCCGGCCATTGCCACCATGCTGCCAACGGCGGCAAAGCTGGCACCCATCATGACCGGCATGCGAATACCCATGGGGCCGATACCCATCGACTGCACGATGGTCGCGACACCCGCCACCAGCAGGTCGGCGTTGATCAGAAACGCGATCTCTTCACGACTCAGGCCTGCAGCCTGTCCGATGATCAGCGGCACGGCCACGGCGCCGCCATACATCAGCAGCACATGCTGCAAACCGACCAGGATCAGTTGCAGCATGGGTAGCCGCGCCAGCGGGGGCGGGGCGGTCACGGCGGGTATGCGCGGTTCGGTTAAATCGGACATGCAACACCTCGGTCATTTTTATTGTTGTGAGCTAGTGGTGTGTTCTTGCGGCCGCAGCGGGGCTGCGACCGCAAAGGCGGGGCGTCAGTTGGTCCGTGCCCCTGCATTGATCCAGGCGCCGACCAGGTCGCGCTCCTGTTGCGTCATTTGCGTGATGTTGCCCAGCGGCATGATCGGCGTGACAACGGCCTGAGCCTGAATGCGCGGGGCCATCAGCTGGATCTGTTGCGCGGTGTCGAACATCACGCCTGCCGGAGCCGCACTGAACAACGGGCTGCTGGGGGTGGCGGAATGACAGACCGTGCAGCGCTCCTGGATCACCTTGTGGACTTGTTCAAAATCGACGGTGGCCACTGGCGCTGCCGCGGGTGCCTGTGCCGGTGCCGCTGGCGGAGCATCTGCAGCCTTGACGCCGCCCAGGGCGGTTTCCGGCAGCGGTTGGTACTTGATCACCTTGGCGGTTTCTGGCGCTGTCGACACAGGCTTTGGACCGGTAACGTAAGCCAGGCAAATCATGCCCAGGGCTGCGACCGGCAGGGTCCAGGCATATTTGTGGCTGTCGTGGCGGGTGTTGAAGTAGTGACGTACCAGCACTGCCAGCACCGCAATCCCGGCCAGGATCAACCAGTTGTACTGGCTGCCATAGGTGCTCGGGAAGTGGTTGCTGATCATGATGAACAGCACCGGCAAGGTGAAGTAGTTGTTGTGTCGCGAACGCAGCAGGCCTTTGGCCGGCAGTGCCGGGTCAGGGCTGCGGCCTTCCTTGATCGCGGCTACCAGGGCCCGTTGTGCCGGCATGATGGTGCGGAATACGTTCCCGACCATGATGGTGCCGATAATGGCGCCCACGTGCAGGTAGGCACCGCGCCCGCTGAACACTTTGCTCAGGCCGAACGCTGCTGCAACCAGCAGCACAAACAGGACGAAACCGAGCAACGCCGGGCGTTTGCCCAGGGCGGAGTCGCACAGAAAGTCGTAAACGAACCAGCCGGCAATCAGCGAGCCGATACCGATGGCAACCGCTTCAGGGCCGCTCATGCTGCTGCCTGGAGCAATCAGGTACAGCGCGGGGTTGAAGTAGAACACCAGACAGAGCAGGGCGATGCCCGACATCCAGGTGAAATAGGCTTCCCATTTAAACCAGTGCAGGTTTTCCGGCATGGTGGGTGGGGCCAGTTTGTATTTTTCGAGGTGGTAAATACCGCCGCCGTGAATCGCCCATAGATCGCCAGCAAGGCCATCCTTGGGGTTGGCCCGGTTAAGGTTGTTCTCCAGCCAGACGAAATAAAACGACGCGCCAATCCAGGCCACACCGGTAATCATATGAATCCAGCGCACGCTCAGATTCAGCCATTCCATTAGATGTGCTTCCACAGTCTTTACCTCTTGCCCGTCACTCTTTTGTGAGTGTTGGACCTTCTCTTATTGGTGGGGGGCGAGGAACAGCAACTGATCCTCTTTAAAGAAATGCTCATCGCAGTTATTACCGCTGCCACTGCGATCAACCACCAGGAAGTCATCCCGCTTTTCGATCGTCAGCACCGGGTGGTGCCAGACGCCGCGATGGTAATTGATGCCCTGCCTGCCATTACTGACAAAGGCGCGGACCAGGTCCGATACAGGTTCATCGCCAACGGGCGCGACCACGATCAGAAAGGGGTTGCCGAGCAGCGGTATAAAAGCCTGGCTGCCCAGCGGATGGCGCTCCAGCATGCGTACTGTGAACGGCATGTCCTGCGCCTCGGCGCGGAAAATGCTGATGATCGCCTTGTCCTCTGGCGTAGCCGTTTCGACCTCGGCCAGACGGTGAAAGCGCATGGTCGAACCGTTATTGATCATGAAGTGGTCGCTGCCATCGGTTTCAATCACGTCACCGAAAGGGGCGAAGGCTTCTTTGGTCAGAGGTTCAATCATCAATGTGCGCATGGTGGTCTTCTTATTCGGGTTTCTGTGGTGTCAGTTTTGTCGCTATCGCGGGTAACCCCGCTCCCACAGGATGAATACATTTCAAATGTGGGAGCGGACTTGCCTGCGATGGGTGCAGCGCTTATTTGGCGACTTTGCCCAATACGCGGATGCGGCTTACACCACCATCCGGGAACAGGTTGAGGCGAATGTGGGTGATCGGGCCGAGGTTTTTCAGTTGCTCGCTGTAGGTGTGTTCAGCGTGCATTTCCATTTTTTGGCTCGGCAGCAGTTCACGCCAGAACAGCGACTGGGTTTCGATCTGGCTGTCGGTACCGCCCTTGACGTACGCGCCCTGGATCGAGCAGCTGTCCGGGTAGTTGCCCTTGAAGTGCAGGGTGTCGACGATGATTTTTTCGATCTCGCCCGGGTGGCCCAGCGCGACGATGACCCAGTCATTGCCCGGGGTACGACGACGTGCGGTTTCCCAGCCATCGCCCATATTGATGCCGCGGCCAGGGTTGAGGATGTTGCTCATGCGTCCGAAGTGTTCGTCGGAGCAGGCGAGGGCGCGGCCACCGTTGAGAGCTGCGGCCAGATCGACCTGTTCGTTGTCGCCTACTGCCGACCAGTCACGGAACGGCACGCCGTACACGCGCAGACGCGCTACGCCGCCATCCGGGAAAATGTTGAAGCGCAGGTGGCTGAAGGCCTGGTCATTGTTGATTTCGTGGTAGTGATGGCTGTTGCCCTGCAGCTCGACGGCCGACAGTACTTCCACCCACTGGGTGTTTTCATTCGGTTCGCCCGAGGCCAGGAAGCAGGCTTCCAGCGAGGCCGATGGTGGAAAGTTGCCGGTGAAGAATGAAGTGTCGATGTCCACACCCTTGATCGAGCCCGGAACGCCAAGACGGATGACGGCACTGTCATAGCCTTCGAAGCGCTTGCGGCGGGACTCCCAACCGTCCATCCACTTGCCGTTGTCATCGAAAACGCCCTCCTTCCATACGGCCGGGGTCGGCTGGAACATGCGGTTGGCGTCGGCAAACCAGTCATCGGTTACCGAAACGATTTTGGTGCCCAGGCGGGCATCGGCCAGGTTGACGAACTTCTCGAAAGGTACGGCGTAAGCTTTCATTCTTCTTGTCTGCCTTTAAATGAGTGGCTGGAGATGCGTCATCGGCGGGTGCCGGTTCGGCTTAGAGCTGGAGTAATCGGAACAGGGCGATCTTGTTGATTTCTGCCAACGCGCACTTGAACTCGACGTCTGCCGGGTTATGGATGCGGGTTTCGAACGCGGCGAGGATCTGGTGCCGGTCGCTGCCTTTTACCGCCATGATGAAGGGAAACTTGAACTTGGCTTTGTAGGCCTCGTTCAGCTCGGTGAAGCGTTGAAACTCTTCGGCCGTGCATTGGTGAATACCGGCGCCAGCCTGTTCATTGGTGCTGGCTTCGGTCAGTTGGCCCTGGACGGCTGCTTTGCCGGCCAGGTCCGGGTGAGCGTTGATCAATGCCAGTTGGCTGGCGTGATCGGCGTTCAACAAAATGTCACTCATGCGCTGGTGCAGGGTTTCGATCTGGTCGACGCTGCTGTCCAGGCCCAGGTCGTAGGCCTTTTCGGCAACCCAGGGCGAGTGTTCGTAGATATCGGCAAAAGCCGCCACGAAGGCTTCACGGCTCAGTTGTGAAGGCTTGAGGGTCTTGAAGGCGCTCATTTGGCGGTCTCGGCAACAAAAGGGTGGGTGGCGTGCCAGTGGCGGGCAATGTCCACGCGGCGGGTGAACCAGACCTGTTCGTGGCCCTTGGCGTACTCAATGAAACGCTTGAGGGCGGCCAGGCGCGCAGGGCGGCCAATGAGGCGGCAATGCAGGCCGATGGAAAGCATCTTCGGCGACTCTGCGCCTTCGGCGTACAGCACATCGAAAGCATCCTTGAGGTACTGGAAAAATTGCTCGCCGGTGTTGAAGCCCTGCACCTGGGTAAAGCGCATGTCATTGGTATCCAGGGTATAGGGGATCACCAGATGCGGTTTGCCGGTGGGATTGTTGGGTTCCCAGTAGGGCAGGTCGTCGTCATAGGTATCGCAGTCGTACAAAAAGCCGCCTTCTTCCATCACCAGGCGCCGGGTATTGGGACCGGTGCGGCCGGTGTACCAACCCAGCGGGCGTTCGCCGCTGATTTCGGTGAGGATGCGGATGGCTTCGAGCATGTGTTCACGCTCTTGTGCTTCATCCATGTACTGGTAGTCGATCCAGCGATAACCGTGGCTGCAGATCTCATGCCCGGCCTCGACCATGGCGCGGATCACATCCGGATGGCGCTGGGCGGCCATTGCCACGGCAAACACCGTGAGCGGAATATCGAACTCGCGAAACAGCTTGAGGATGCGCCACACGCCTGCACGGCTGCCGTACTCATACAGCGACTCCATGCTCATGTTGCGCTCGCCCTGCAATGGTTGGGCTGAGACCATTTCCGACAGAAAGGCTTCAGACTCCTTGTCACCGTGCAGGATGTTGCGCTCGCCGCCTTCTTCGTAATTGAGAACAAAAGACAGGGCGATGCGGGCGTTGCCCGGCCAATGCGGGTGTGGAGGGTTTGGACCGTAACCAATCAGGTCGCGTGGGTAGTCAGCGCTCACTGCAGTCTTCCTTATTGTTCGTGGTAACAGTCGATTGGCCAGACCTGGCGTCACTGCGATGAGCTGATTGTATACAACTTTACATTTTATTTGTAACCCTGATTTTTGCTATTTCTACCACGATTTGTACAGAAAGAGTACTTGCAAGAAACCTGCCTGATTGGTCAGTTTATGGGCGAAAGGTCTCTGAGGACTGCGACTTTGACGATTAATGCCGTGCAGGCCCCGTAGCGTCGGGGGATGCGCAGATTGTCATTTTTAATTGTGTACAATTTTTTTGATAAATGTCTTAATCGTGTCTTCGCCGAGCCTTTTGGTGCGCCAAAAGAGGGCGGCAGCCGTTTTTTTCACGACTCGGGAGGTCGCACAATCAATGGGACGTTTGACTACGCACGTTTTGGATGCCGCACACGGCTGCCCGGGCAGCTCGATCAAGGTCGAGCTGTATCGGGTTGAAGGTTCGGGGCTGGAGTTGGTCGCTACAGCCCTGACCAACAGCGATGGCCGTTGCGACGCGCCGTTGCTGGAGGGGGAGGCCTACCGTTCCGGGGTTTACCAGGTGCAGTTCAGTGCCGGTGATTACTACCGCGCACGGGGTGTGAAATTGCCGGAGCCGGCGTTTCTGGATGTGGTGGTACTGCGTTTCGGGATCAGCGCCGAGCAGGATCACTACCATGTACCGCTACTGATTTCGCCGTACAGCTACTCGACCTATCGCGGTAGCTAATCGTTTTCGATCTGCGCATGTGGTTATTTGCCCGCTCACACTGCGGGCTTTTTTTTGCCTGTCTAAATGCCATGTCCGTAGCAGCTGCCGAAGCAACGAGGCTGCGTTCGGCGGCGTAGCCGTCGTAGAACCTGAATCCGCTGTCCATCAGATAAATCGCGAACTCAGGTCTTACGATTGCTTCGCAATCGAACGCAGCCTCGTTCCTTCGGCAGCTGCTACGGGCTTGTGTGCAATCAGCGGCTCAACAACGACGCCGTGCCTGCCACGCTGAACAGCCCGGCACTGACCCGGTTGAACCAGCTCTGGCCCTTGCCGCTGCGCAGGTACCCCGCGGCACCGTGGGCACCCAGGCCGTAGGCCAGCTTGCACAGCAGGTCGAGCACGGTCCAGGTGGCGATCATCACCAGTAACTGGTTGAGGAACGGTAGATCGGGGTTGAGAAACTGCGGCAAAAAGGCAGCAAAGAACAGAATGTCCTTAGGATTGCTGGCCCCCAGCACGAACGCGCGCCCAAACAGGGCGCTAAAGCGCGGTATTGGTGCGGCTTCGGGCACATTGGTGACGGTGGCCGGCTGGCGCGATTGTTTCCAGCTTTGCCAGGCCAGGTAAAACAGGTACAGCGCGCCCACGATCTTCAGGGCGCTGAAGAGTTTTTCCGAGGCCAGCAGCAAGGCGCCCAAACCCAGTGCCGAAGCGCTGAGCAGGCAGATCGAGGCAAATACACCTCCCAGAAAAGCCGGGTACGAACGGCGCAAGCCGTAGTTCAGACTGTTGCTGATCATCAATAACGACAGCGGCCCTGGAATCAGGATTACCACCAATGCCGCGCTGCTGAACAGCAGCCAGGTTTCCAGACTCATCACTTCCTCCCAAACAACAAAGGCCCCGCGTCATTGCGGGGCCGATTGATACCGCCCGGTTTACAGGAAAATAAACTTGGCGATGAAAATAGCGCAGAGCACCCACAGGCTGACGGAAATTTCCCGGTATTTGCCGGTGCCTGCCTTGAGTGCGACAAAGCTGATAAAGCCCAGGGCTATCCCGTCGGCGACCGAGAAGGTCAAAGGCATCATGATCACGGTCACTATGGCCGGGATGCAGTCAGTGGGTTCGTCCCAGTTGATGTGCTGCATGCCGCCCATCATCAGCATGGCCACATAAATCAGAGCGCCTGCTGTGGCATAAGCGGGGATCATGCCAGCCAGGGGGGCAAAGAACATGGCGGCCACAAACAACACCCCCACGGTGACGGCAGTAAGCCCGGTACGCCCGCCTGCCGCAACGCCTGCGGCGCTTTCCACGTAGCTGGTCACGGGTGGCACGCCGACCACCGCACCGAACACGCTGGAGGCGCTGTCGGCCTTGAGGGCCCGGGACAGGTTTTCGATCCTGCCATCGGCCTTCACCAGCCCGGCACGCTGGGCCACGCCCATCAGGGTGCCGGCCGTATCGAACATGTGTACAAACAGAAAGGCCAGCACCACGCTGATCATGCTGATGTTGAAAACGCCCTTGAGGTCCATGGCCATCCAGGTCGGTGCAAGGCTTGGCGGTGCTGACATGATGCCGTTGTAATGCACCAGATCCAGGCCCCAGCCGGCGAGGGTCACGGCGATAATGCTGATCAGGATGGCGCCGAAGACGCGGTGATAGCTCAGAATCGCAATCATCAAAAAGCACACCGCCGCCAGCAGCGGGGCTGGGTCGCGCAATGAACCGAGCTTGATCAGGGTGGCCGGGCTGTCGACGATAATGCCCGAGGTTTTCAGGCCGATAATCCCCAGGAACAACCCCACCCCGGCACCCATCGCGTACCGCAAGCTGACGGGAATGCTGTTGAGCAGCCATTCACGCACCCGCGACAGGGTCAGAATCAGGAACAGCACACCGGAGACAAACACGGCACCCAATGCTGTTTCCCAGCTGTAACCCATGGTTCCGACCACGGTGTAAGTAAAAAACGCATTCAGTCCCATACCTGGCGCCAGGCCTACTGGCCAGTTGGCGTAAAGCCCCATCAACAGGCTGCCGAGAGCGGCGGCAATGCAGGTGGCGACGAAGGCTGCACCATGATCGATCCCAGCATCGGCCATGATGTTGGGGTTGACGAAGATGATGTAGGCCATGGTGATGAAGGTGGTCAGCCCGGCAATCAGCTCGGTTTTGACCGTGGTGCCATGCAGTGACAGTTTGAACAGGCGTTCCAGCCAGCTGCGGGCGGCGGGCGTGGCAAGTTCGACAACGGGTATTTCTGACTTTTGGCTGTCCACGGTGATTTCCTCAGGCTTTTATTATTTTTAAGGGCACTGGGTGTGGCGGGAGAAGTTTTTCTGACTTTCGGGTCAGAAACGCAGGCGAAGTGAATTATGCTTTTGTATACAAAAAAAGCAAATAATGTTTTTCAGATTGTGATCAGAAAGTGATGGGTGGGTGTCTGTTTTCTGTGTGAGCGAGTTTGCTCGCGATTGGATCGCTGCGGTGCAACTGGAGTACTGCGGCGCCTGCATCGCGGGCAAGCCCGCTTACAGAACAAGCCACCTTCCACAGGAACCCTGCTCTAGAGCTGGCGGCTTTGTCCCAGGGCATGATTGACCGCCAGCCAGCCATTCACCGCGTCTTCACCTGCCTGAGCAAATACCCTTTGCAGCAGCTTGACCTGTTCGCGGCGCAGGCTCTTTTCGAAGGCCACACCGTCGGCAGTCAGTTCCAGCAGGCGTTTGCGCTTGTCGGTCTCGGGCGCGACGCTGCGCACCAGGGCCATCTCGATCAACTGGCGTAATGGCGTATTCAGGGCCTGCTTGCTCACGCCCAGTAAGGTCAGCAGTTCCTTGACGCTGACACCGGGGTGGTGGGCGATAAAAAAAACAATACGCTGATGCACCCGACTCAGCCCACGACGTGCCAGCATTTCATCCGCTTTGGCGGTAAATGCTTGATAGCCAAAGAAGAAGGCTTCCATGGCGGCGCGCTGAGTGGTCGGATTTTTAAGGTCAAGCATATTGACGTATCTAGGGTTCGCGGCGTAGTTTCGGTCAAACAGTTTGACTTATTTCCAATTACTTCCGCTACCGGTGATCTGTATGGCCTTCTCCGAACGTGTTTCCCGCCTGAAAAGCTCCTTGATTCGTGAAATTCTGGCTGCGGCCCAACGTCCGGAAGTCATGTCTTTCGCTGGCGGGCTACCGGCCGAGGCCATGCTGCCCAAGGTCGACTGGACCGATATGCCTGCCTCGATGGGTCAGTACGGCATGAGCGAAGGTGAGCCGGCACTGCGTGAAGTACTGGCTGCAGAGGCTCGCGCACTGGGGGTTGATTGCGATGCCAGCCAGGTGATGGTGTTGAGCGGTTCGCAGCAGGCGCTGGATCTGGCAGCCAAGCTGTATATCGACAAGGGCACCGAAATCATGCTCGAAGCACCGACCTACCTGGCGGCGCTGCAAATCTTCCAATTGTTCGGCGCCGAATGCCTGACGTTCCCGCTGCAAGCTGATGGCCCTGATCTAGCTGCGTTGCGCGTGCAGCTGGAAAAACACAGCCCGGCGTTCATCTACCTGATCCCGACGTTCCAGAATCCGTCTGCTGTGCGTTACAGCGAAACCAAGCGCGACGCGGTTGCTGCCTTGCTCGACGAGTTCGGCGTGACCCTGATCGAAGACGAGCCGTACCGCGAGCTGAACTTCGACGGTGGCAGCGCCACACCGATCGTCAGCCGCCTGAAAAAAGCCAGCTGGATCTATACCGGCACTGTGTCCAAGACCCTGTTGCCGGGCCTGCGCGTCGGTTTCCTGATTGCCAGCCCTGACCTGTACCCGCACTTGCTGCGCCTCAAGCAATCGGCTGACCTGCACACCAACCGCGTTGGCCAGTGGCAAGCATTGCAGTGGATCGGCACCGAGAAAATGAGTAATCACCTGGCCGAACTGCGTGATTTCTACCGCGTGCGCCGTGACGGTTTTCAGCTGGCGCTGGAAGAGCATTTCTCGGATCTGGCTGACTGGCATGTGCCCCAGGGCGGTTTGTTCTTCTGGCTGACCCTCAAGCAACCGTTCGATACCCGCACTTTGCTCAAGCCTGCGCTGGAACAGAACGTGGCCTTTATGCCGGGCGAGCCGTTCTTCGCCAACCCGGACCAGAACGTGGGCAGCCTGCGCCTGAACTTCAGCCACATCGATCCGGCACGTCTGCATGAGGGCCTCAAGCGTCTGGCCAACGTGATTCGTCAGGCCCAGGCTGCCCAGGCGGCCTGAAGGAGGCGCAATGCTCAAGGTTTATGGCGATTACAACTCGGGCAACTGCTACAAGATCAAGCTGATGCTGCATTTGCTGGGGCTTGAGTATCAGTGGTTTGCCGTGGACATTCTCAAGGGTGAAACCGAGACCCCGGAGTTTCTGGCGAAAAACCCCAACGGTAAAGTGCCGGTGCTGGAGCTGGAAGACGGTACGTGCCTGTGGGAGTCCAACGCGATTCTCAACTACCTGGCCGACGGCAGCGAGTTTTTGCCGACCGAACCGCGTTTGCGCACGCAAGTGCTGCAATGGCAGTTTTTCGAGCAGTACAGTCATGAGCCGTATATTGCGGTGGCGCGCTTTATCCAGTTTTACCTGGGGCTACCCGAAGAGCGCCTTGAGGAATACCGCAAGCTGCAAAAGCGTGGCTACAAGGCGCTGGACGTGATGGAGCAACAGCTCACGCGCACGCCGTATCTGGTGGGTGAGCAATACTCGATCGCCGACGTGACGCTGTATGCCTATACCCATGTGGCCCATCAGGGCGGGTTTGACCTGAGCGGCTACCCGGGTATTCAGGCCTGGCTGGCGCGGGTGGCCAGCCATCCGCGGCATGTGGGAATGCTCGATTGAGCAAATCGCCCCTTTAAAAAAACCGGCCAAGTGCCGGTTTTTTTTGTGCGCACATTCTGTAGCCGCTGACGAGGTCTGAAGGAAACTTCAACTGTGGGAGCGAGCCTGCTCGCGAAGGTCGTTCCCTGTCTCTTATACACATCT